>NZ_NPKS01000018.1:0-130599 GCF_008329595.1 Methylobacterium sp. P1-11 | reverse complement strand
ATTCGTGATGAAGTACGGGGAGAGGTAGCCGCGGTCGAACTGCATGCCCTCGACGACGTCGAGCTCGGTCTCGGCCGTCTTGGCCTCCTCGACCGTGATGACGCCCTCGTTGCCCACCTTCTGCATGGCGTGGGCGATCATCTCGCCGATCTCCTTGTCGCCGTTGGCGGAGATCGTGCCGACCTGGGCGATTTCCTCGGACGAAGCGACCTTCCGCGAGCGGCCCGCGATATCCTTCACGACCGTGGCTACCGCCAGATCGATGCCGCGCTTCAGGTCCATCGGGTTCATGCCGGCGGCGACGTACTTCACGCCCTCGCGCACGATGGAGGCCGCCAGCACGGTCGCGGTGGTGGTGCCGTCACCGGCGGTGTCGCTCGACTTCGAGGCCACTTCGCGCACCATCTGGGCGCCCATGTTCTCGAACTTGTCGACGAGCTCGATCTCCTTGGCGACCGTCACACCGTCCTTGGTGATGCGCGGGGCGCCGAAGCTCTTCTCGATCACGACGTTGCGGCCCTTCGGACCTAGCGTCACCTTCACCGCACTGGCGAGCAGTTCGACACCGCGCAGCATCTTCTCGCGGGCATCGACCGAAAAGCGAACGTCTTTGGCGGACATAATGGAGAGCTCATCATCTGTCGTCTGGACCCGAGGCACGCCACAGCGGGCGCCTCAAAGGGCAGGTCGAGGATCAACGCCGTTGCGGCCTGATCCGAGCTAGGCGACGATGCCCAGGATGTCGGATTCCTTCATGATCAGAAGGTCCTGACCGTCGATCTTGACCTCAGTGCCGGACCACTTGCCAAACAAGACGCGGTCGCCGGCTTTCACGTCGAGCGCATTGATCTTGCCGGCCTCGTCCCGTGCACCTGGTCCCACGGCGACGACCTCGCCCTCCTGCGGCTTCTCCTTGACCGTATCGGGGATGATGATGCCGCCCTTGGTCTTTTCCTCGCCCTCGATGCGACGGAGCACCACGCGGTCGTGCAGCGGACGGAATTGCATCGTGATTTCCTGATCTCTCCCAAGCGAGATCCAACCGACATGGCAGGCGCTGTCGCGGGAGATTGGGCAGCGAAGTCGAGCTTCGCGTCCCGATCGACGCATCCTTAGCACTCGACGTGTGGAAGTGCTAATGCGGTGAACGAGGCCTGCCGCATGGGGCCGGCGCAATGCCTCCCCGCTGCCGCTGCGGTTTGGACCCGGCAGCATCGAGCCTGCTTCCGTCGTCTATCACATGGGCAATGCCCGAATCGCTGAAGCCAGACGTTCAAACGCGGAGCGTAGCCCACCAGCTTAGCGCCACGTCTGACGCGTCAGACGTGGCGGCCGCGATGGCCTTCGGACTACATCGCGAAACCTCTCAAGAGCTAGTTTTCACTCCTGTGTCGGCTATGCCGCCCATGAATTCGCGTGCCCGCCGAGCGGACCGACACGGGCCGGACTCACCAGTTCCCTTGAAAATCCGCCAGTTGAAAGACTGCATCGCACAGTATCAATGCGGCCGAGGGAACTGGTGCGGCATGCCGATCACTTCGTGGGACGATGATGTATTATAGGGCATCGTTTGCCGCTTCATGCAATCGTTAACGGTATTACGGGCTCATTGCGGCATGCCCGCAGCTGAGAGCTTGCAGCTCCCACAATCCACGGCGGAGGGCCCCGTGCCGCGCTTCTTTTTCAACATTTGCGACGGCGTCAGTTCGCACCAAGATACTCTCCAGCTTCCGAATGAGCATGGTCGTGGCGTGCCGGTCCGAAGCTTGGAGCATCGCCGTCGTCTCCCGTCGCAAGCGGAAGCGCACGGCTCTTCCGGCCACCGACGCCCGCATCAATCGGCCGGTGATGAATGCCAGGTAGAACCGAGGTGATCGGATGCCAGCGACATGCACCCATTCGAGAGGCGGTCACCTGTTCGGTCGGAAATCAGACGTTCGCTGCGGCTTCCGGCTCTCCAATACGATTGAGAGCACTCAGGATCCGTGAATGCCAGACACAGCGTTCTGGACGATCCGCAGCCCGATTTCCGGCCCGCGTGCCGTTGGAGACTGTGCGCCCGCGGCTCGATTCCCCAGGACGCCCCCCGCATCGCCGCGCAGCGCCCGCTGCAGCAGGTCAGCTTCTGCGGGCGGCCCCTCGCGCGGCCGCCCGCAGCCCTTGGACCGCGCCCGGATGGCGTGCCGGCCGGTCGAGGCGCCGATCCAGTCAAGCGGGCGCGTGTTCGGGGTCTGCGGCAGACCGCGTTTGGGCCTGTCGCCGTCAGGGCTATCTTTGTCGGCCGCGAGGGCGCAGAGTGCAGAGATCACCGGATCGGTTAATCCAGGCTCCGGTGGCTGAGGGTCCATGCCCCCGCCTGCAACGGACAGGCGCGCATGGCGGACATCATCGCGTTCTCCACCAAGACCCGCTCGCGGCACGCGCGCCGAGCCTATCAGGTGCATCGGTTCGCTCAGGGCGGCGGCGTGCTCAGGTCCTGCATCATCACCGCCCGCGACGACGGTGATGCCAGGCGGCAGGCGGCACGGTTGATCGACGGCCATCGCACCGAGCTCTGGGCCAGCAACCGCCTCGTCGCTGTCTTCGGTTCGGTCAGGAGTGCGATCGCGATCGCGATCCAGCCTGCGGACCGGCCCACGATCGGACGGTGAAGACGTCTCCGGCCGGCCTCGCAGCATATCCAGGAGCAAGACCATGGCGACGGACAAGAAGCGCGGGAACCGAGAGACCAAGAAGCCGAAGAAGCCCGTGCCCAAGACTAACGCCGCGGCGCCCTCGAACAAGGGTACTGTCGCGGCTGCCATGAAGACCAGCGGTCGAGGCTGAGGCGATGTCCGATCACCGTGGCTGCTCGGTATGATAGAGCCCGTTCGCCCGCGGATGTGCCCGGTGATGCGAAAGCTGATCGGGATGATCGTCCGCATGTCGCAGCGCCCTGGCCTTCAGGAGCAGGGAGAGCTGATTGATCAGCTCACGGAGCTCGAAACCGAGGGCATAGCGAAGCATGTTCCGTGGCGGACCGTGGAGGCGATCCGGACCACCCGATTGAAGCTGCGCGTCGAGGGCCTGATGCCCAGGACGCCGCTCCCGCGCGGTCATTGATGGACCCCAGCATGTCTGGACAGGAGGCGTGCCTAGGCGAGCTTCGAGCGCTCGTCAGCTGAGCAGAGCGTGACGGCATCGCCGCCCAGGAGCTCCTGCTTCGGTTTATCCTGCATGCGAACTGCGCGGAACGACAGGAGAAGGCAATCGACGGGCTGCTCGCCGAACTCGGGCACGATGATGACGCGGGCGCGTGCTCGCGGCAGTAGCAGGCGCCCGCGCGGTGCTGCTCGCGATGGTTGAGCGGACCCGTGAGATGACAGGATCGACGAAGGGGTGACGTCCGCAGCGGGACGGACCTCTTGGAAGCCGCACCGTGGCCGCCTCGGGCGACTGGCGGTCCTGACGGGCTCACCACATCTCTTCGCTGACGAGCGCGCCGCTCTCGTCGAAGATACCGCGCCAGCCCCTGTCATGCAGCCGGACGGTCACGCGGGTCAGACAGATGCCGTCGCCATCACTGGACGCGACGCGGGCATCGAGCCGTCCCTGCCGGTCCATGCGCTTCAGATCTGCGGTGCTCACACCGAGTCGAGGAGCCAATTCGCGGGGATCGACAAGCCAATCACCCATGCGGCCTAATGCGAGCTTCACGGAGCAGGTCTCCATCAGCTCGGCAGCAGCTTGCGGGGCTGAGGCCGACCATAGCACCCTTCCTTCTCGTCCTTCCGTCCGCGTCGAGCGCGGATGCGGCTGAGCCGTCCGGCGGAGCCCGGCGCTCCCGCGTCTCGGTCAGATGCCGATGCTGGCTGCCCCCGCCGTGGCGGCCTGTTGAACGGTGGCACCGTTCCGCAGCGCCATGGCTATGGCGATCGACATGGTGTCGATGGCGAGGGCACGATCCTGTCCGTAATCGCACGAGCTGTTCCGGCCGGAGCTGAGCCGCGCATAGTAGGCATCCGGAAACTCCTGATCGATCCGGGTTCTGAGGAGCCGTGCAGCCGCGGCGTAGTTTTCCTCGAAGTTCCGATCCTTGCTTGCAGACGCGCCCTCGAACGTCCCCGCTTCCTTTCTCTTTGCGGTCGCATCGGACCTGCGCTCCTGCGCGCTGCCCAGGAAAAACTGGATCGTTTTGGAGATCAGCCACCGAATGACGGGCATCGAAATCTCCTGATCGGGTCGCGACGGACGCACCCTCACGGTTTCCATAGCACAATCTATTGGCCCCTGCGGGCTTCGCGATGTCATGCGGTCAGCCTGCGCCGGTTTGTCCTTCTGCGCGGGACATCAGTGAAACGGAGTCTGGCTGGCCGCGTCACGGCCCAGCCCCGCAGCGGTCAGCGGAGGCATCGCGACGGGAGCAGCCCGCGTCGGCCGGAGGCCAGCATCGGGCCTGTCGAACAGGCGACGACGCCTCGCCTCACGGAGCTTGACGATCCCGCGATACCGCGCCGCCGGCGGTCACGACGGCGCGGTCTGCGGGCCTGGATGCACCAGAATCGCACCGCGTTCGGATGCCTTCCACACCGGCAAGGAACCCTCGCGAACGAACATGGCGAAGACCTCGATCGCATGCGGTCGGTCGAAGTCTTTGACGTCGTGCACGGCGCGACCGACAATGCAGGCTGAATCCGGCTCATCGGCCACAGGAGATCGGCTATCTGGCGAGAACACCACGCCGGATCGATCAGGCCGAAGCGCGTCCGGCAGCGCGCCGATCCTTCGCCACAGGCAATGCCACCGGGCTCAGGCGTCCGGCCGCTCGGGATAGATCCCGCGTCCCGTTCCGGTGTTGTGCCGGCACAGGATGCCCGCGGGCTTGTCGAGGGCCTTGGACCTCCAGAACACGACAACACAGCGTCCAGGCGCCGCAGGATCGATCCTGGACGGAGGCTGCAGGAGGTCTCGGTGCCACCTCTCGTCTGCCGCAGCAGAGGCGTGTTTTTCTTGCGATGAGCCCGACCCCGCTGTCCCGTCGCTGCCGTTTTGGGGCGCCGCTCCCCACCCGGAGCGGCGGCATCCCGGCGCGAGGCTTTTCACCGCCATCGCCCCGCGACCGAGCGGGCCCCGGGCACGATCAGACCGGGACGGGTTGACGCCCGCGATCCAGCGATCGCCGGCCGGAACGCGACCTCAAGACTTCTGCGGGGGCCTGCCGGTCCTGAAGTTTCGGGTCTTCGGTTCGGCCTTGAGCAGCTCAGGCTTGTTGGCCAGGAGTCGTTTCACCCGCTCGTTGAAGTCTTCGGGCGTCACTGCCTGCGCTTTGCCGGTCGTGAATTCGCGAGCCATCTCGGCCTCCGCTTCGTCGCCCAGGGCACGGGATTGCGCGGAGGGATACGTGGCTATGCGCCTTCTCAAACCATAGTGCCACCGCCATTTCTTAGATCGGACGGCGGGGTGCTGGACGCCACCGGCTCATGCCGGGCGGGCTGGGGGCGGTTGTCGACGGCGCGCTTCCGATGATGGGGCTGATCCGGCGGAAGGACGACGCGTACCGCGCACAGGCTGCGAACGATGGGCCTTCCATGCGATCGGCTCAAGCCGCCGGACGCCGTACGTGCCGCCACGCTGCGATCGCGCTTCGTCTCGCCTCGAAGGCCGTGCGCAGCCGCGTGCCGGGCGCACCCTGACGCTCCGCACCGAAGCCGTGGAGCAGAACCCCATCCGGCCCGAAGGCCTTCCGCATCTCGGCGCGCCACAGGCGGTCTGTGATGGAGAGCGTGCTCTCGGTCTCCGCTAAGCGTTCGATGTCCATAGCAGACGTCCTCAGCTCGTCGCCTGTCGGCACAACGCCTCGCACCTTTTGAAGGTCCAGCTCGACCATGGAATCGGCCCCGATCGTGGATGGGCCCCGAGGGTAAGTCGTCGCCCGATCCGGCAGCCCCTCTCGCGCGGTGTCATCGCCGTGCCGAGCCCCGTCACCGAACCCGGTTTTGCCGCCGCGTGTCAGAGGGCCCGTGCGAGGCCCGCTTCCAGGACGAGGGCACTGGCCGTCTGCTGAGACAGGCGGACGCCCGTCGGCTCGACAGCGGCATCCGCCTTGACGGCGCGGCGCACGATGGCGAGCGCTTCCTCCTCGGAGGAGGTGATCGCAGCGTAGAAGATGACCAGTTGCCCGGACAGTTCCGCTTCATCGGGCCGCGTCACCTTGAGGATGAAAGCCGTCTGATTGGGCTCGATCATCGCCGCGTCCGGCGAATGGGCATTGGTGTTGATTGTCACGGGGTTCTACAGCCTCAACCGCTCGGTATTCGCAGCGACATGTTCGCGGTAGCGCGCGATGACCGCCTCGGGCGAGCCGCCGAGCATCAGCGTCGTCAGGGCTTCAGCCGCGGCGTTGACCTTCTCCACGACCATCGACTGTGCTTCCGAAACGCCTTCGGGACCGCCCCAGGCCAAGCGGGCCAGCCTCAGTTCGATGACCCGCTGTGACTCGATCATCAGCATCAGCGACGAGAAGAATGGATTGTACACGGTCGACTCCGCGCCGCAGGACATGCAGCTCTTGTCAAACGTACCGTGCCGCAAAACGATCCGGTCCAGAAAAGCAGACCAGTCCTTCGCGTTGATCTGGCCCGCATGAAGATCCGCGAGGTCGTTACTCGACGCGAATGCCGAGGCGCGTCCACCAAGCCGACGACGCCTGCATCGAACCGCGGAACAGGCCGTCGGAGCAGTGGGCTCGGAACCCGCGACTCCAGGCCTTCACGCCGAAGTCCGCCGCAGCGTCGAAGCCAGCCGACAGGCTATCCAGTCTCGAAGCGGGACGGGGCAGGCCGGAGCGTCCTGAGATTCGAACGTTAGACAGCCGTGTCCGACCATCCGGGCGAGCCCCCGCCGATACTAGAGCCGCGGCCGTCCGAGTTGCGACACGCTCCGGGAGCGGGGCGCTTGAGAGCCGCGACGACCGGGCAATTTCCCTGTCCACCCCCCATCCTGAGGTGCCCGCGTCAGCGGGCCTCGAAGGAGGACTCCAGGGATCGCGCGGCGGGCTGGAGACCTCCTTGGACGCCTCCGCTTCGCTTCGGCACCTCAGGATGAGGGCGAGGAGAGGATGAACCCAACCCCACACCACGCGAGCGCCCCGTCGTCGACAAGCTCCACGTGATCGGGAACAGCTCTGGCTCCAGGATACCGGCGTCGACCCCGCAGCCCCGACCGGTCGAAACCGTTCAGGAGGCGAGTGTGAGTTCGCCCTCCCGCACGGCACGCTCGCCGCCCGCGGACCTGATCCGGTAGGTCGGCTCGCCGGAACGGTCGTCCGGTGTCAGGCGAACCACCTCGAAGAGGCCATCGACGATGCTCTTATTGCCGGCATAGCTGAGCCCCAGCTGCCGGACGTGCTGGCCGATCTTGAACTTGTGAGACATGGGGCGTCCTCCAGGATACGGGTGCGCGTCGGAGAGCCCGACCTACCGGCGGGCTCGCGCCTTGCGGGCAGCGAAACGCGCGTCGCGCGTGGCTTTCTGTTCGGCCGCGAGGTTCGCCTGCCGCTCCGCCTTCTCGGCAGCTCCGCGGACGAGTTCGGCCGCGGCATGCGCCATTGCGGCCTGGGCCTCAACCGCGCGCTCGGCCTCGGCGGCGAGACGAGCCGCGTCCCGCTCGGTCGCTCGGACGTCGCGCGCCTGAACGACGGCGCACCGTGCCGCCTCCCGTGCGAGGACAACCGGATCATCCGCGGCAGGACGTGCCCGGAACCGGGCGAGTGTCACCTGTCGCGCCTTGGCGATCGCGTCGAGGCGATCAACGAGCTGATTGGTTCTGAATTGGCCCACGTATATTCCCTATGCGCACCACGGCACAGCCGCGGTTGCGAGAAGCAGATGAAGCCGCTCCCGAGGGAACGGCTCCGAAACTCGTCTGAGGCAGATGAGCGAGGCTTAAGAGGCCTGAAGGCTGCCGGCCGACTGCTTGCCGGTACGCCGGTCGGTCTCCATCTCGTAGGAGACCTTCTGGCCTTCGTTCAGGCCCTGCATTCCGGCGCGCTCGACGGCCGAGATGTGGACGAACACGTCCTTGCCGCCGTCATCCGGCTGGATGAAGCCGAAGCCCTTGGTGTCGTTGAACCATTTAACGGTGCCGATGGTCATAGGTATTCCATATCAGTTTAGGCAAATAAAAGTGTCGGGCGCATGATTGCCACGCGCCCGGTCGCTGATCTTCGAGAATGGGAGAAATGCAGAGCGCTCGCCCTGTTGAGGCGATGCGGCCGAATGTCTGGCCAAAATTCGATGGATCATCTGTACGCTATCGGCGCGACAATCACAACCACAAAAGATAAACACGCATTTTACGCCAAGCTATCCGCGGATTATTTGCCCCCAATTTCGCTTCAGGGATCTTGGCGAGCAATCGAGAGCGGCACCGGGTCGGCTTCCGCCGCATCGTGGATTCGGCTGCTCGATCGCCGCCGGCACTAGCTGCGCGCGGTGGCGTCTAACGGGCGATGAAGGCATTCAGCCGGCTTGATGTCGGCGCGCGTGCCGATCATGCGTCGGAGTTCCTGATGCTCAGCCCGTTGCGGCCGGAGGTCCGGAAGAATGCAAGGCTGACATCTGTCCCGTGTCCGACCGAGGAAGCGTTGCTGGTCTGACGGCCAAACCTGTGAACGAGTCACGGTTAGCCAAGCTGTTGCGCGCACGTTTGCCGACAGAGCCGAGCGTGGCAAGCACCTCCGGGCCGCTTCGCTGCCTTTGAGCTCAGGTCATCGAGCGATGTGGTCACCTGCGGTCTCGGACCCTGCGCGCTCGAAGCGAAGGGTCAACATCCGAGCCCGATTGAGAGAGAGCAGATTATCGGCGACCAAGCCCGACATCATCGTCGCGAATTCTTCCCTGGTAACCCCACGGCCCTTGAAGGACTCCACGACCGTGTCCGCATGCGCCATTTCCAGGAGATCGCGCCTGATTTCCATAGTCGATGGGATTGATATCTTGCGGCCAAAACGCTTTCGATCAAGCATAATAAATCTCGCCCCCTATGGTGGCCTCTGCTCAAGCAGCAGACAAGCCGAAACTAGGATTTTGTGCCGACCGTCGTAAGTTTCGCGCTTTCGCGAAAACGATATTCCATTTTCGATAAATTACCATATTTATATTTATCGGACCTGGTAAAAAACTTTCGCCGCACCATCTACTGGAAGATGCCGCATCGTTCCGTTGTCAGCGGGGGCGCGTGCGCGCCGCGACTCGCGCATGTGTCACCGGACGGGCCCAGCCCCTCTTACGTGCTGACCTCGGCAAGCCGGTGAAGCGCTTAGCTGCCGGCATGCCGGATGCCGAGGAAGGCACTGGGTACGACGAACCGTCCGTGCGCCACCGGCCGATGGGACTACGCGAGTAGGCGGTGAGCTGACCCACCAACGCTCAAGCAGCGACGGCGGACGGTGGCCGCCGCTTGGCCACCTGCGCGTGAATGCGGTCTGTCCATGAAGGAGGGCGTGATGGTTCAACCCAGACTTACGGGCTTGGAGTTCAGCTGGTTCACCAAGTGCCAGATGATGGCTTCGAACTATGCGCAGCATTGGGAGATGGTTTTGGAGCCCGATCTCGGAAGTCTGGTTCAAGCCGTCGCCTCCGATGCGCGGACAAGCTTCACCGGGCCGCAATCAATGAGACGTGTTGCCGAACGGCTGACACTTGCTGCAGACGCGATTGCCGCGGCAAGCGACGAGCAAGCTCAGGATGCGGATGTCCGCCGCGAGGGCGCCCGTTGCACCGCTGCGCTGCAATACCTGGCCTCGCAGTTGGAGAGCACGGCGACGGGCGTTGAAGCATGGAAGCATCTGTCCGCCTCCGCGTCCGAAACCGATCAGGTACCGTCAGCGTGACCGCGAGAAACTAAAAGATCTCGGCAGCTGCCAGCTCGAAACATTCTGCTTATCGGAGCATTGAATAGGTCACATGATAATCTTCAAGCCGAACCCTCATAAGCTGCAGGTCAAAGCATCTCCTAAGGAGCCGGGCCGGTTCGACTGGGCGATCACGCGGGACGATGTGATCGTGCGCCAATCGGTTCGGTCATTCGGCTCGGAGGGCGCTTCGGAGGCGAATGGCGACGCGGCTCTTCGTGAGATCACGGCGCGTTGGCAGGATGCGCGATAGACGCCGCAAACGGCCTGACTCTGTATCAAACCGGATCGTCGCTCCAGCGGGCATGCCAAGCCCTGCGGTCGGGTCAGGCGGGTCCGATCGGAGCCGGCGCCCGGACCCAGGCTCCCCGGCCTGCCGGACGGTGGCGCAGACCACGCGCCGTACCGGCGTCATCATACCCGCGTCACCCTCAAACCTCGCAGCGCCGAGTCCGAAACGGCTTGAGGGCGCCTCGTCCCGATAGCGGGAGAGGCACTTTCCGTCGGTCCGCACCCGCACTGCGCGCCCATTCTCAATGAACAGGATCAATCCCATGACCGGCCGTCCAAGAAAAGCGTGGCTGCTTTCGGCCCTGCTCGGCTCCGCGGCAGCGCTGGGAGCGTCCGCGCTCTATGCCGCCTCCCGGGCGAAGCAGGCCGAGCGACGGACGCCGCCGATCGGCGCTTTCCTGACCGTGGATGGCGTGCGCCTGCACTACGTCGAGCGCGGGCGCGGCGAGACACTGGTGCTCATCCACGGCAACGGCACCATGATCCAGGATTTCCTGAGCAGCGGCATCGTCGACGATCTTGCCCGGCGCTTCCGCGTGATCATCCTCGACCGGCCCGGCTACGGCTACAGCGATCGACCGCGCGGTGTCTGGACGCCGCGAGCCCACGCGACGCTCTACCAGAAGGCCCTGCAGCAACTCGGCGTCACGCAGGCCGTGGTGCTCGGGCACTCCTGGGGCACGCTGGTCGCCATCGCCCTCGCCCTGCAGGCCCCCCGGCTCGTCCGCAGCCTCGTTCTGGCGTCGGGCTACTACTACCCGACCCTGCGGGCCGACGTGGTTCTCGCGTCGCCGAGCGCGATCCCGATCCTCGGCGACGTCCTGCGCCACACCCTCTCCCCGGTTGTTGGCCGCGCTCTCCTTCCGGCGATGATCAAGGGCATGTTCGCCCCGGCCGCCATCCCCGCGCGCTTCGATCGGGAGTTTCCTACGGACATGATGCTGCGGCCGCTGCAACTTCGCGCGTCCGCAGAGGACGCGGCGCTGATGACGCCCGTCACGGTCGAGCTTCAGCGGCACTACCGTGAACTAAACCTCCCCGTCGCGATCATCGCCGGCGGCGCCGATCAGATCGCCGATGTCGGTCGTCAATCGCGGCGGCTGCATGGCGAGGTGTCCGGCAGCACGCTCACCGTGGTTCCCGGCCTAGGTCACATGATCCATCACCTCGCGCCCGATCAGGTCGTCGCAGCCGTGGAGCTTGCCGCGGAGCGCGCGCGTGCCGCGGCGGCCTGAGGAGTTCCGGCGCCCAGACCTGGGCGGCAGCGCGTACGACGTCCTGCAGCGCGTGCTGCTCTGGGTCACCGGCAAAGTCAGTCTGCATCATGTCCATCGCCTGAACAGCCACGTCCCCGACGTCCGCCTCCCGGGGTGCCTCGACGACCATGAGACGCTCGGGCAGGTCGGCCCGCAGACGCCGCGCGACAGCCTGCGGTGCCACGGATTCGCGCCGCGATGAGACCCCGACGCGCCAGGCCGCTCTTCCATCCCGACCCCACACTGACCCCTTCGCGCGGCGTCTCGGATCTGCCAGACAAGTCCGGATCCGTGGCCGGATACGCCTCCGAACGCACACCTGCCCGGCGCTCCATGTTGCGATGCAACAAGACGATGATGCGCGGGTTGTCCCAGCGCTACCCTCGCATCGACCGGTGAGGGACGGCATCGGGTTACATGCTCGCCGAGCGGGTTCTGGATGCTGCCGCCCCGCAGAAAGTCTGAACCCCGATGCGCTCCATCCCGGCCACCATCACGATCCTTGCCGCCGCCCTCGCGCCGTTGCCGGCCCTGGCATCGTCCTGCGCCGAGCAGATCGGCACGATCGAACGGCGTCTCGATAGCGCCGGCGCCGTTCAGGTGACGGGACTGCAGGCGGGTCACACCCTGCGAACCGGATCGCTTCGGGGCGTGCAGGCCGCCCGCCGCGATGCCCCGAGCGACCCCGCCCTGGTCTCGACGGCCGATGGCGTGGCGAACGCCAGGATCCTCATCGTCCGTGCCGTCGACGAGGACAGGCGCGGCGACAAGAGGGCGTGCGAGAACACCATGAGCGAGGTTAAGGGCATGATCGGCGCGTTGCCGTAGCCCGACCCGATCGCCGCCGGCAGAGCCTCCGCGAGAGCAAAGCGATGAACCGGCACATCCGAGCCGGGAGATTATGGCCGTGTTGGACGTCGAGCCGTCGCGCGTCTCCGTCGCCGGCCTGTTCTCAGGGAGTGCGGCCGCAGCGGTGATGTAACCGGACCTCGACGCAACCGTCGGCATCCACTCCGGATCGGCCTGCGGTTCCTCCGGCTCGATCTCGTGCGCCTTCCACGATGCCCGGGGCGCCCTGCTCCGACCATGACAGGCCGCGCACCCGGTGCCGACCATCGTCTTTCACAGCGACAGGGACACGACCGTCTCGCCGGTCAACGGCGGCCAGGCCCTTGCCCAGCCGCAGACGGAGGGACACCTGACCGTCGCCACCGTCGAGGAACGCTCAGGGGGCCGAAGGGCACGCGATTGATTTGACCGAAGCGACCAGCCTCTGGTCATCGGAACACTGGCTTCTGCACGGCGCCGGCCATGCCTGGGTCGGCGGCCATCCGTCCGTCCCGCACACCGACCCGACCGGCCCCGATGCCGCCCGGAGATGATACGCTTCGTCCTGTCCTACGCGAAGCGCCGCCGAGCGCGCCGACCCTGACGCCCTTCGCGGATGAGCCGGACCGGACAGCCCTTGAGGAGCGCACCTTGGTCGATCTCCGCATCCATCACCGGACGACGTATCGCTACAGGCAGCCGGTCGGGCTGGGGCCGCACCGCCTGATGCTGCGGCCGCGGGAAGCGCGGGACCTGAGGCTGATCTCGAACAACGTCAGGGTGACGCCGGACGCAACTGTGACCTGGGCTTACGACGTTGCCGGGAACGCCGTCGCGACGGCCAGCTTCGCATCGCCGTCCGACAGCCTCATCATCGACAGCCAGGTTCACGTCGAACTGTCCGCGGCTGCCTATCCGGTCTTCGACATCGCCGCCGCGGCCATCGCGTTTCCCTTCCGGTACGCCGATGACGACTGGACGGACCTCGGAGCGCTGACGATGCGACAATGCCCCGACGGAGGGCATCTGCAGCACTGGGCCCAGGGGTTCGTGGCGGGCTGCCCGACCGACACTCTGTCGCTCCTCAAGGACATCAATGCCGGGGTGGGCGGCGGCATTACCTATCGGGCTCGGGAAGACGAGGGCACGCAGACGCCGGAGCAAACCTTGTCGTCGGGCCTGGGCTCCTGCCGGGATCTCGCCACGCTCTTCGTCGAGGCGGTCCGGAGTCTCGGTTTCGGCGCACGGATCGTGTCGGGCTATCTCTATGACCCCACGCGCAGCCTGCTCGGATCGGCGGATGCCGGATCCACCCACGCCTGGGCCGAGGTCTACCTCCCGGGCGCCGGCTGGGTTACCTTCGATCCGACCAACCGCAGCGTGGGCAGTGCGAACCTGATACCGGTCGCCGTGGCGCGCGACATCCGCCAAGCCATGCCGGTGACGGGTAGTTTCGTCGGGCCGGCCGAGGCCTTCCGCGACATGTCTGTCGCCGTTCAGGTCGCTGACTGACCTGTGCCCGGGCCCGAGACGCCGGCTGGCAGGTCGCGGTTTTCGCAGCCAAACCCTCGTTTCAATCCGGAAGGCCCTGCGGACCGACCGTCGCGGACGCGCCGACACCAGGAACGCGCCGGGCCTGGGCACAGTTCACCTTCCAATGGAAACCTATGTCCTCGTCGTCGCCGGGTTCGGTGTCCTGGTGCTTCTGACGGCATGGCTGCCGATGGTGCTCCGGGCGCTCCCCCTGTCCCTGCCCATCTGCTGCGTCGGCATCGGCGCCGCTCTCTCCGCCATCCCGGCTGTGGCCGACCTCACGCCCCATCCGGGCCTGCACCTGAAGCTTATCGAGCACGCCACCGAGGCCGTCGTCGTCATCGCGTTGATGGGCGCGGGCCTGAAGATCGACCGGCTCATCGGCTGGAAACGCTGGGCCGTGACGTGGCGGTTGCTCGGCATCGCGATGCCGCTGACGATCCTGGCCTTGACGGCCTTGGCCTCGACCCTGCTCGGACTCGGGGTCGCCGCGGCGCTGCTGCTGGGTTCATCCCTGGCGCCCACGGATCCTGTGCTCGCGTCCGACGTCCAGGTCGGCCATCCGGCCGAGGACCACGAGGACGAGCCGCGCTTCGCCCTGACCTCCGAGGCCGGGCTCAACGACGGCCTCGCCTTCCCGTTCGTGAACCTGGCCATCGCGCTCGCCGGAGGCGGTGGCCTGGCCGGCCTGTCCTGGTCGCACTGGCTGGCGGTCGACGTCCTCTGGAAGATCGCCGTGGGTGCCGTGCTCGGGGCGGTCATCGGCCGGGTGCTCGGCTGGCTGACCTTTCACCTCCCGAACCTATCGAAGCTCTCCCGGACCGGCGACGGCTTCGTTGCCCTGGGCGTGACATGCCTTGCCTACGGTATCGTCCAGGCGGTCGACGGCTACGGCTTCATCGGCGTGTTCGCCGCAGCCCTGGCGCTCCGCTCCTCGAGCCGGGGGCACGCCTATCATCGCAAGATGCACGACTACGCCGAGGAGCTGGAACGCCTCCTGATGATGGTGCTGCTCGTCGGCTTCGGCGCCGTGCTCGTCGGCGGAGGCCTGCTCCAGGCTCTCACCTGGCAAGTCGTCACGTTTGCCCTGATCGCACTTCTGGTTGTTCGTCCCCTCAGCGGGTGGGTCGGCATGCTGGGCAGCGCCCGGGCGCCGGAAGAGCGCGCGGTCGTGAGTTTCTTCGGCATCCGGGGGCTCGGGACCGTCTACTATCTCGCTTATGCCTGCGGGCATGCCACGTTCGAGCGCGCGGACCTTCTCTGGGCCACGGCTGGTCTGACGGTTCTGATCTCGATCCTCATGCATGGCGTCACGGTCACGCCGACGCTGCGTTTGGTCGACCGCCGGATGGGCCGGGAGACGGAGAATTCGCAACTCGGCCTGGTGCTGACTTCGCCATGACGAAGTCGCCGCCACGGTATCGCGCCGTCTCCGTCAAGAACACGTAGGAACACGAGGGTTCAGGAGCTGCAAGCCGCCGTGCTTGCGACGGCGCATCGGTGTGGGTTGGCGGGAACGCGGTCGGTCGGGGGCCTACGTCCGGGCAGGCGTCAGGCGTCGTGGCCCTTTTCGGTGCGCCGGCCCAATGCCTCCGGATGACACTCCGCGTCCAGGTTGAGCCGTACGATGCAGCGCTCGGTGCCCTGCTCATCGCGGACGAAGGCCACGAAGCTGCGCTTGCCGTCGCTCGGAGGTCCCTCCCGGCCGACATCCGGCAACGCCGCGATGGCCGCGTCGCGGGCGGCGAGCAGGGAGTCGTAATCCTGACCCTCCTCATCCTCCAGCCAGACCGAGCCGTCCTGAAAGTCTAGGAAGTAGCGGGGCATCTGACTGCGCGGGCTCTGGGACGTAAGCGGGTTCGAACCTAAAAGGCCTTCAGCCGCCGAAGGTTGCATGGGTCAGGTCGCGCATCGGCGCCAATTGGCCAACCCAATGAAACACGCCACCCTTTCGTGAATATGAGCACTTGTGACCAGACAAGCGGGCAAGCGTTGCGATAACGGTTGAGGGGAAGCCGATCAGGCCCGCGCCGCCGCTATCCACATGCCTCTCTCCATCGACGCTCTGCTCAGCGGCAATCTGCTCCTCAGCGCCCTGCGGCTGCCTGATCAGGCACTCGTCAAACCGCACCTGGAGCTGAAGAGATACGACCGCGGCGAGGCGCTGTTCGAGGCCGGAGAAGACGTCGGCTATATCTCCTTCCCGCTGGGCCAATGCGTCGCCGCACTCGTTATCGGGCTGCGCGACGGACGCGCTGTCGAGACCGCCACGGTCGGTCATGAGGGCGCGATCGGGGGCGTGGTCAGCCAGGGCTCGCTGCCGGCGTTCAGCCGTGCCGTCGTGCAGGTCCCCGGTTCCGTGCTGCGCATCGAGGCGACGGTGCTTCAGCAGATCAAGCAGACGTCGCCAGGCCTGCGCAACCTGATCACGCGCTACTCCGACTGCCTCCTGGCCCAGGTGCTGCAGTCGGTGGCCTGCAACGCCAGCCACACGATCGAGGCACGCTGCGCGCGCTGGCTCCTGAGCCTGCAGGACCGGCTGGCCAGCAACGTCCTGCCGATCACCCACGAGGTGCTGGCCGAGCTCCTCGGCGTGCAGCGTTCCTACCTGTCGCGCGCGCTTCGGACCTTGCAGCAGCAGGGCCTGATCCAGGTCCGGCGCGGCCGCATCATCATCGTGAGCCGCCCAGCCGTGGAGGCGGCGGCCTGCGAGTGCCACGGCGCGGTCAAGCGGCACTTCGAGGCCGTGCTGGGGGCGGTCTACAATTCCGGCGGCACACTCGTGTCGCTGCGTCCCATGCCGGCCGACAAGAACCCGCTGTGCGAAGCCGTCTGAACGAGAGGCATTCCGACTGAAAGTCCGATAGCCGTGCCCTGGTCTGACGATCCTCTCAACAACGTACCGAAGCAGAGCTTCGATGATGCCGTGCGCCTGGCCGCCGAGCTGTGCCGGACGGCGCACGCCGTCATCTGCCTGCACGAGGCCGGGCGCCCGCAGGTGCACGCCTCGTACGGCGACCCGGTGACGGGGCTTCTCTGGCCGTCGATCGTATGCATGGAGGCTCCTGTCCCCGAACGGCTGCTCGTCGTGCCGGACCTGCGCCAGGACGAAGTGCATCGCGGAGGCCCGCTGGCGGGCTCCGACGTCGGCGCGCGCTTCTACGCCGCCGTGCCGCTCAAGACCGCGAAGGGCGACGTTCTGGGCAGCCTCTGTCTGCTGGACCCCGCCCCGCGACCGGAGGGTCTGACCCCCGCGCAGGAGGAGTGCCTGAGCGGCCTTGCCCGCCAGATCGTGACGCTTCTGGAACTCCGTCAGGTCGGGCAGCGATATCGGGACCAGAAGCGCCTGCACGAACGCATCCTCGCCAGCGCGACCGACTACGCCATCATCACCACCGACCGGACCGGGCACGTGACGCGCTGGAACACCGGCGCCGAGCGAATCCTGGGCTGGCGCGAGGATGAGGTCCTGGGCGGCCCCGCCCGTGTTGTCTTCACGCCCGAGGACCGGGAGGCTCATCGACCCGAGACGGAGATGACGCTGGCGCTTCGAGACGGGAGTGCCCCCGACGAGCGCTGGCATATGCGCAAGAACGGAGAGCGGTTCTGGGCCAACGGCGAGATGATGCCGCTGAAAGACGAGCGCGGCGCGACGCAGGGCTTTCTCAAGATCCTGCGCGACCGCACCCAGCAGCGGGCCGACGACGCCGCCCTGCATAAGGTGCAGGACCAGCTGCACTTGGCGGTCGCGGCGACCGACATCGGCATCTTCGACTACGACCTGATCACGGGCGACCTCGGCTGGGATGCGCGCGTGCGTGCCCTGTTCGGACTGCCGCCGGACGCACCCATCAGCTACGAGGTCTTTCTGGCCGGCTTGCATCCCGACGACCGGGATTGGGTCGACAAGACGATCCAGGCCACCCTCGATCCGGCCGGCGGTGGCGCCTACGACGTCGTCTATCGCACGGTCGGGCTGACGGATGGCGTGGAGCGCTGGATCTCGGCCAAGGGGCAGGCCTTCTTCGCCAAGGGACGGGCCGCGCGCTTCATCGGCACGGTCCGCGACATCACGGAGAGCCGGCGCGCCGAGCAGATGCTCCGGGAGACTGAGGAGCGTTACCGGCTGGCGGCCCGTGCCACCAACGATGCGATCTGGGACTGGAACCTGCAGACAGACCACATCCGCTGGAATGAGGCGGTGCAAACGCTGTTCGGCTATGCGGCCGGCGCGGTCGGGCCGAGCGGCGCCTGGTGGACCTCGCGCATCCATCCGGACGACCGCGAACGCATCAAGACCAGCATCCACGCGGTCATCGACGGTGGCACCGACCACTGGACCGACGAGTACCGCTTCCTGAGGGCGGACGACACCTATGCGGCCATCCTCGACCGCGGCTACGTGCTGCGCGACGAGGCCGCCAAGGCGGTGCGCATGATCGGCGCCATGCTCGACATCACCGAGCGCAAGCGCGCCGAGGAACACCAGCGCCTGCTCACAGCCGAGTTGCAGCACCGGGTCAAGAACACGCTGGCGCTGGTTCAGGCGATTGCCAGCCAGACGCTGCGCGGCGCCACGGATTTGGACGAGGCACGCGAGGCCTTCGCCGCGCGGCTGATCTCGCTTGGGCGCGCCCACGACATCCTGACCCAGGCGAGTTGGACCGCCGCGCCGATTGCCGACGTGATTGACGGCGCCCTCGGCGTTCACCGGCAGACGGATGCATCCCGGATCCGGGTCAACGGACCCGACGTGCTGCTCGGCGCCAAGCCGGCCCTGTCCCTCGCCCTCGCGCTGCACGAGCTCGCCACGAACGCCGCCAAGTACGGGGCGCTCTCGAACGCGGGCGGCGCGATCGACCTGTGCTGGCATGTCGTTCACCAGGGCGAGCAGCCCCGGTTCTGTCTGACCTGGACCGAGCAGGGCGGCCCCCCGATCCTGAGCCAACCTACGCGTCGCGGGTTCGGCTCGCGGCTGATCGAGCGCAGTTTCGCGGCCGAGGTCGCCGGCGAGGTGAGGCTGACCTATGCGCCGACTGGCTTGGTCTGCCGGCTGGAGGCGCCGCTCGCCTCGATGCAGGAGCCGCGCGAGGCCGCCGCCGCGTAGCTCAGGACCGGCCGCAGGATCACCGGAGAGGGATCTCGGCGCCCCGTCATCAGGAGACCGATCTACTGGCCCCTGGATCTACTGGGCCCTGGTCTGGCTCATCAGGAACAGTACGACGTCAAATCTTGAGGCAGGAGGATAGTATTGCGATGCGCGAGCCGACGATGCGGATCGCGCATCGCAACTTCTCGTCACTCACGTCCATGCGGGCGGCGAACCGTTCGCGGGCGGGGCGGTCCCAGATATCGAGGTGGGAGCGCTCCGGACGATCTCCATGCGTTTCGGCCATGGGTATGATGCCGTGTCCCGGCGGACACGCTCTGATGCTGTTGCTGGTGTGTGGGCAGAACGCAGCGCCTGGAGGTTCGTTGCCGCGTCGTGCGCGGATCAGCGCCTGGACCGAAGTCCGAGAACCTGGTGCAGGATGCGGCCCAGTTGCTCGGCCGAATACGGCTTTTGCAGGAGCTCGAACCCGTGTGTGCCCTCCTGCGCGAGCACGTGGCTGTAGCCGGAAGCCAGCACGACCGGCAGCGCCGGCAGCCGACGCTGCAGCTCCTTGGCGAGGGCCACGCCGCCCATGCCCGGCATGACCACGTCCGAGAACACCAGGTCGAACCCGTTGCCGCTCCGCCCGAGCCGGTCCAGCGCCTCCTCGGCGTTTGCCGCCCAGGTCGTCTTGTAGCCAAGGTCTTCCAGGATCTGGGTCGCGAACTGGCCGACCCCGACGTTGTCTTCCACCACGAGAACGCACTGGCCGGCCCCGAGCGGAGCCGGACCCTCATCCGGGCGCGGGGTCCCCTCCGGCCGGTCCTCGGCCGCGGCCTCCGGCAGGTAGAGCGTGAACGTCGTGCCTACCCCGAGGGTGCTGCGTACGTCGACGTCGCCGCCGGACTGTTTCGCGAAGCCGAACACCTGGGACAGGCCGAGCCCGGTACCCCGTCCAACCTCCTTCGTGGTGAAGAACGGCTCGAAGATCCGGCCGAGCTGATCGGCCGGGATGCCCGCGCCGGTGTCGGTCAGCGACATGGCCGCGAAAGGGTTCCTCGAGCCGGCATGGCCGCGGATCGCGGGAAGCGTCGCGCCGCGGGCCAGCCGCAGGATCAACGTGCCCTCGCCCTCCATGGCATCCCTCGCGTTCACCGCCATGTTGACCAGAGCCGACTCGAACTGGCTCAGGTCCGCACGGATGAAGCAGGGGTCGTCCGGCACCTCCGTCATGACCCGCACCCGGGCGCCCGTGACCGTGTCGAGCATGTCGGCGATGCCGCGCACCCTCTGGCCGACGTCGAACACCTCGGGCTTGAGCGTCTGACGGCGGGCGAAGGCGAGGAGCTGGCCGGTGAGCTTGGCCGCCCGTTCCACAGTGTCGGAGACCGCGTCGAGGTAGCGGCCCTTGCGTTCCTCCGGCAGGTCGGGCCGGCGCAGGAAGTCCACCGACGAGCGGATGATGGTCAGCAGGTTGTTGAAGTCGTGCGCCACGCCCCCGGTCAATTGCCCGACGGCCTCTAGCTTCTGGGACTGCCGTAGAGCCTCCTGCGCCAGCGCGAGCTCGGCTTGGCCGCGCAGGCGCTCGGTGACGTCGGTCACGAACTGGTAGCAGCCGATGCGCTCGCCGTGTTCGTTGCGCAGGGTCCGGAAGTTGATCTCGTAGTAGGGACGAACACGCTCAGGGTCGCCGTAATCCTCGACGATGGTGACCTCTTCCCCGGCGAGGCCCCGCCCCCAACCGGCACGGACCTGGGCCTGGTGCTCGGGCTGATCGGCGAGGAGGTCGAGCATGTTGTCGGCGACCTTGGGACGAACGCCGTAGATGCGTTCGAACTCGTCGGCGTTGGCCTTATTGATGGCCAGGATGTTGTAGGCGAGATCCGCCGCCATCACCATGACGTCGGTGCGTTCCACGATGGTGGCAAGGAGGTCGCGCTCCGCCGTGCGCTCGGAGACTTGCCGCTCCAGCTTGGTGTTGAGGACGCGCAGCTCCTCCTCCATGCGCTTGCGCTCGGAGATATCGGTGAAGAACACCGCGACCCGGCCGGCGGCGGGGTCGCTCACGCGGAGCGCGCGGACGTCGAACCAGCGCCCGAACACCTCGGCCCAGTTCTCGAAATGCGCGGGCTCGCCGGTCAGCGCGACACGTCCGTAGGTCTCAAGCCAGTGGCGTTCGAGGTTGGGCGCGAACTCGCTGACCCATCGTCCGATCACGTTCGCGCCGGTCTGCCGTTCGAAGGCCGGGTTGGCTTCGGTGATGCGGTAGTCGACGGCTTCGTTCGCATCATCGAACCTCATCTCGATGATGCAGAACCCGACGTCGATGGTCTCGAACAGGGTTCGGTAGCGGCTCTCGCTCTCGGCCAGGGCGGCCCGCGAGCGTACCTGCTCGGTCACCTCGTAACCGCCCGCGAAGATGCCCGCGACCGTCCCGGTCTCGTCACGGACGGGCTGGTACAGGAAGTCGAGATAGCGATCGTCCCCATCCGTGAACCGGATCGGCACCGTGCGGGCGGCAAAGGCCTCGCCGGTCGCGTAAACGCGGTCGAGCAGTTCGAAGAAGCCTTGGTCGCGCAATTCCGGGAACACCTCGGGGACGGTCCGACCGAGGTAATCCCGTTCGCCGGCGACGGCGATGTAGGCGTCGTTGACGTATTCGAACACGTGTTCCCGGCCGCGCAACACGGCCACGAACCCAGGCATCTGCTGGAGCAGGGCCTGCTGCCGCTGACGCTCGGATGCGGCCTTGCGCTCCGTCAGGACCTGCCGGGTCGTCTCCGTGCAGGCGCAGAACAAGCCGATGACCGAACCGTCTTCCCCCGGCACCGGCGTGTAGGAGAATGCGAAGTGGGCCTCTTCCGGGTAGCCGTTCCGGTGCAGGGTGAGTTGCAGGTCGTCCATATGCACCGGGTCGCCCGCGAACACGCGGTTCATCAGCGACCCGACTTCGTCCCGGACCTCAGGCCAGGTCTCGAAGAACGGGCGGCCCAGAGCGGCCGGATGCCGGGCGCCCAGCATGGGCGCGTAGCTGTCGTTATAGACCAGGGTGCGGTCGGCGCCCCAGGCGATGAACATCGGCTGGCGCGAGCTGAGCATGACGCGCATCAGGACTATGAGTGAGTGCGGCCAGTGCTCCCGAGGTCCGAGGGACGTCGTCGACCAGTCACGGTCGCGCATCAACGCGCCCATGACGCCGCCGCCCGCGAACAGCGAAGGGTTCGACGTCATCGGCCCTGGCCGGTCCCAGGGCCCGCGGACAGTCGGGCCGTCGAGCCGGGCTGTCCCGACCCCTTCTTCTCCCTGACGCGAAGCGGCCGGGCGGCCATGCGGGTCAGGGCGCCGGCGAGGGCATCGTTCACCGCGGCCAATGGGCCGTGGATCCGAGCGGGCAGCGAGGCGATCTGGGCCACGTGGCGGGGGTGTTCGGCGGGCATCTGCAACTTCTAGCACATGCGGCCCACAGGTATTCCCTTACGCGACGCCATAGAAGCGTCCATCCGGTCGATTGAGGATGATTCACGCCGCTAGCAGGGCCGGGCGGGAACGCGGCGTTAGGGACGTTGCGGTTAAAGCTGCGGTTGCGAAGCGCAAGCGCCGGTAAGGAATTCGACTTCTACAAACCTGGTAACGACGACGATATCTGGGAGTATTCGCCGATGGCCCTGCCAGGAGCTGGTCCAGGATCGCACCAGGGATACGGGGTGCTTTGCGTCGTACCATCGGGAACTTCCTTCGGATCCACTATGGCCGCCCCCACACGAAATTCCCGACAGTCCTCCGCCTGCTCGTAGTCGGCTTGACCTCTCTGATCCGGCGCGCGAAGGCGATGCCGACCTCGATGGACCCGCGGCTGCCGACGCTGCTGCAGCGCAAGCCGGTGCGCGTCCTGACCGTGGCAGCGGCCAATCGCACGGCGCGGGTCGCCTGGGCGATCATGACCCGCGGCGGCACTACCCGCGCACCAGCGGCCACGGCCGCCTGACAGCACGCAGAGGAGACTTTTCCAGGTTGCGAGGACGATGAGAGTTGATGGCGAACCGGTCAGACCGGGAGCCGGGACACCCCGCGTTATGTCCAGGGCGTCATAGCCCGCGAAGCAGAGTGGGACCCAGTTCGCGGATACCATCAGGGCCAGCAGTCAACATGAACGACTGCATCGACAGGCCGGACACAAGACTGCACCCGACCGACGCGTCAGAAGCTCAATTCGCCACTTGCAATGCGGGAGCCAACCACACAGGACATCGCAATCTAGCATACCTCCATATTCACTCGATAGCGGTCAATCGGCCATCCAGAGTCGTCCCCCCACGAGAGCTTCGAAGCAGATTTCGCAAAACCTCAACCAAATCGCTCGCGCGGTACGGCTTCTGCAGCAACTCGAAGCCATTGGTGTCCTGATCTTCCCGAAGATAGCCGGAGGTCAGCAAGATTGGCATTTGCGGCCATCGCTGACGGATGGTGTGTCCGAGGTCAATGCCGTTCGTTGCACCAGGCATATTAACGTCGCTGAAGACCAGGGCGATGTCAGTCTCCATCTGCAGGAGGCGCAAAGCCTCGCTTCCGTCCCGTGCACTGATTACCCGGAAAGCGAGCGCCTCAAAGGTTGAGACAACGGTAGATCGAACTTCGGCGTCATCCTCGACGACGAGCACGGCCTTGCCGGCGCCGTTCACCGGATGCAGAGCTCCGGCAGTCGTCGCCGGATCGATTTCCTTCGACGTGGAACTCCGCCTGAGAAGCGCAGGCAATGTGATAACAAATCGGGTACCATGGTCAGGGCTGCTGTCGACAGAGATAGTTCCACCACTCTGCTGTACGAAGCCGTAGACCATGCTGAGACCGAGGCCAGTGCCCTTGCCGGCCTCCTTCGTTGTGAAGAAGGGTTCGAATACCCGGGCGAGGATAGTGGGCGGCATCCCGGTGCCCGAGTCGGAAACCGCAATCTCTACGGAGCAGGAGCCTTCAACGGATCCCGGCGCAGGGGCGTCGCGACGCTGGATGCAGATGTCCAACGCACCTCCGTCCGGCATCGCGTCCCGTGCATTCACAGCAAGATTGATGAGGGCGGCCTCGAACTGCGCGTGATCGACACAGACCTCCGGCAGGTTCTCCTCCACGTTCGCGGAGATCGTGATCCGCTCGCCGAGCGTCCGTTCAAGAAGCTTGACCAGACCAGGGATGAAGCTCGCGAAGTCCAACGCTCTCGGCTGCAGAGGAGAGCGCCGGGAGAAGGCCAGCAGCCGGCTGGTGAGCTCTGCACAGCGATGCGCCCCGTCGATAGCACTTTCGACGCGGCGGAGCGCTTTCTCGTTCCCCTGAAGCGAGCCTTTCATCAGGTCGAGATTGCCGATCACGATGCTCAACATGTTGTTGAAATCGTGGGCGATCCCGCCGGTCAGACGGCCGACTGCCTCAAGCTTGGAGGCGTGCTGCAAGCTGAGCTCAAGCTCCTTGCGCTCGGTTACGTCGAACCACATCCCGAAAAGTTCGATCGCTGTGCCGCTTTCATCGCGGTTGACGGCGATCTGGTCGAGGATGTGCCGCTCTGTGCCGTCCGCGTTGCGCCAGCGATACTCCAGAGCCACTGCGCCGGCCTTCGACACGGTCCGCAGATCTGCCAAAACGCGCTCCCGGTCGTCCGCTTCGAGGCGAGACTCCCAAAGGCTAGATTCGGCAAAGGTCTCGCGCGAAAAGCCCGTGATGCGCTCGATGCTGTCGTTCGTGAAGTGAAGCCGCCGGTCTTCCAAGCCGAGCGGTGAGGTGTAGAGCGCGATGGGAAGGCCGCGCAGCACGGCGGCTTGATGCTCCGCCTGCCTGCGCAGCGCCTGTTCGGCTTCCAGTTTCTCGCCGCGCACGCGCAGGTTCTCCAGGAGCAGCTGCTTCTCGGCCGCCGCCTTGCGCTTGATCTCCTCGGTCTTGCGATACAGGTCGACGAAGACGTCGACCTTCGATTTCAAGACGAGAGGCTGGATGGGCTTGAACACATAGTCCACCGCTCCCGCGGAGTAGCCGCGGAAGATGTGCATGTCGTCTTTGTTGTGCGCCGTAAGAAACAGGATCGGGACACGAGACGTGCGCGAGCGGCTGCGGATGAGCGCGGCCACCTCATAGCCATCCATGCGCGGCATCTGCACGTCGAGCAGGATCACGGCGAAGTCATCCCGGAGGGCCCGGCGCAGGGCCTCCTCCGGTGAGTTTGCCAGGACAAGATCCACCGCCGGATTAGCAAGGATCTCTGAGGCGGCCAACAGATTGCGTTGGTCGTCATCGACAACCAGGATTTTCGTTCGGATTGTATCCGGATCGGCGAGCTGTTCGGCGGCAGCACCTGTACCAGTCGGATGGAAATCCAGTCGGTCCGTCATTGTGTTTGCCGTTCAAGGTCCTGTGCGCCGCCGCGAACCGGCACGGCGCCGTTTAAGACCTCACCACGCCTCGCCAATTGCACGCGTAGCACGGCGAGGAGCTGGTCCATGTCGATCGGCTTCGAGACGTAATCGGACGCGCCCGCCTCAAGGCACTTTTCGCGGTCGCCTTTCATGGCCTTCGCGGTCACCGCGATGAGCGGCAAGCTTTGGAAGGCAGGCTGAGCCCGGATCGCGCGCATCGTCTCGTAGCCGTCCATCCCGGGCATCATGATGTCGATCAACATCGCGTCGATGTTCGGGTTGGTCTTGAGCAGCGCGATGCCGTCCTGCCCGTTCTCCGCGAACAGGACCTCCAGCCCATGCTGCTCAAGGGCGCTCGTGAGCGAGAAGATGTTGCGCAGGTCGTCGTCGACCAGGATGACTCGACACCCCTGGAGAGACGCCACGTCCTTACGCTCGACGCGGATCTGCGCGTCGAGCGGAACACTGGCGATGGCGCGATGCAGGAACAGGGCGGTCTCGTCGAGGAGCCGCTCGGACGAGCGCGTGTCCTTGAGGATGATCGTCGAGGCGGCCTGTCTGAGCTGCTGCTCCTCGGCGGCCGTGAGCTCCCGGCCCGTATAGACGATGATCGGCAATTCCTCTCCGTCTTGCGAGGCGCGGATCCGCTCGATCAGTTCGGAACCACCGATATCGGGCAGGCCGAGATCGATGATCGCGCAGTCGAACCGGCCGCCGGTCAGAGCTTCCAGCGCGGCCTCGGCCGTGCCGACACCGAAGATCTTGACGTCTTCCTCGCTGAGGAGCGCCGTGATGCTGGCGCGCTGGTTCTCGTCGTCCTCGACGAGCAGAAGGTTACGCACCGGCCGGGTGATGAACTCCTTCGAGCGCTCAAGGGCCCGCATCAGGCCCTCGCGCTCCACGGGCTTCTCCAGGAAGCCGAACGCACCCGCGCGCAGGCCGCGCTTCTTCTCGTCGTTGACCGAGATGACGTGGATCGGAATGTGCCGGGTGCGCGGATCGTTCTTCAGGAGGTCGAGCAACGCCCAGCCGTCCATGTCGGGCAGGCCGATGTCGAGGGTGATGGCGTGCGGCTTGAAGCGATGGGCGAGACTCAGCGCGCCCGCGCCGTCCTGCGCGATCAGGCCCTTGAACCCGCGCTCGCGCGCAAGCTCCAGCAACACCGAGGCGAACATCGCGTCGTCCTCCACGATGAGCACGATATGGTCGCCCGGGTGTACGGCGTGGCGGTCGTCTGCTGAGGCCGAGAGCGCCATCGCGGCGTTCGGCTGCCGGCCCATCAGCGCCGACGTTCCGTTCCCCTCGGACGTCTCCGCCCCACGCGCAGGGACCGTCTGCACAGGCGGTTCGAAGGGCAGGAACAGGGTGAAGGTGCTGCCCGAACCGACGCGGCTCTCGACCACGATCTCGCCGCCCAGCAGACGGGCGATCTCGCGGCTGATCGCCAAGCCGAGGCCGGTGCCACCGTACTTGCGGCTCGTGGTTCCGTCGGCCTGCTGAAACGCCTCGAAGATGATCCGCTGCTTGTCCTCGGCAATGCCGATGCCGGTGTCCGTAACGGACAAGGCCATCCACTGGCTCCCGGCGCGCAGCGGTGAGCCCTCCGCGGAGCCGATCCTCAGAGAAACGCTGCCGTTCTCAGTGAACTTGAAGGCGTTGGAGAGAAGGTTCCGGAGAACCTGCTGCAGGCGTTTCGAATCCGTGCGCACCGCGCGCGGCAGGCTCGGCTCGACATCGATGACGAAGGCGAGGTGACGCTCCTCGGCGAGTTGCCGGAAGGTCCTGTTGAGGTTCTCGACAAGGTCCTGCAGCGTCACGTCGCCGATCTCGAGCGATACGGTCCCGGACTCGATCTTGGAGAGATCGAGGATGTCGTTGATGAGCGACAGGAGGTCGGTCCCGGCCGCATTGATGGTCTTGGCGAATTCCCGCTGCTTGTCGGTGAGGTTCCCGTCCCGGTTCTCGGAGAGAAGTTTCGAGAGGATCAAGAGGCTGTTGAGCGGGGTGCGCAACTCGTGACTCATATTGGCCAGGAACTGCGACTTGTAGCGCGAGGTCAGGCTCAGCTGCTCGGCCTTCTCCTCCAGGGCTGTCTTGGCGACGGAAACCTCGCGGTTCTTGCCTTCGACCTCGCGCTTCTGGATCTCAAGGAGCCGGGCCTTCTCCTCCAGCTCCTCGTTGGTCTGCTGCAGACGCTCGCGCTGGCTCTTCAGAAGATCTTCGGATTGCTGCAGCGAGGCGGCCTGGAGCTCCAGGCGGTCGTTGGTCTTCTTCAGCTCCTCCTGCCGGCTCTGCAATTCGCCGGTCAGCAACTGCGACTGCTTGAGCAGGCCTTCGGTCCGCATGTTGGCGGCGATCGTGTTCAGCACGATGCCGATCGACTCCGTCAATTGGTCGAGGAAGGATTGATGCGTCTCGCTGAACCGGTTGAACGAGGCCAACTCGATGACCGCCCGGACTTCCTGCTCGAACAGGACGGGGAGCACGATGATGTTGAGCGGCGGCGCCTCGCCGAGCGCCGAGCCGATCGTGATGTAGTCTCCGGGCACATGGGTGAGGAGGATGCGCTTCTTCTCGAAGGCGCATTGGCCCACGAGACCCTGGCGCAGGCGGTACCGGTTCGAGAGGTTCTTGCGCTCCGTGAAGGCGTAGCTCGCCATCAGATCCAGAACGGGCTCTCCGCCCTCATCCTCCACCATGTAGAACACGCCACGCTGGGCGTTCACGAGCGATGCGATCTCGGACAGGATCAGGTTCGACACGGTGGCGAGGTCGCGCTCGCCCTGCAGCATGCGGGTGAACTTGGCGAGGTTGGTCTTCAGCCAATCCTGCTCGGCGTTCTTGAGGGTCGTGTCCCGCAGGTTGCGGATCATCTCGTTGATGTTGTCCTTCAGCGAGGCGACCTCGCCGGAGGCCTCGACTGAGATCGAGCGCGCGAGATCGCCCTTCGTCACGGCGGTCGCCACTTCGGCGATGGCGCGCACCTGGGTCGTCAGGTTCGCCGCGAGCTGGTTCACGTTGTCCGTTAGATCCCGCCACAGGCCCGCGGCACCCGGCACCCGGGCCTGACCGCCGAGCTTGCCCTCGACACCCACCTCACGGGCGACGTTGGTGACCTGATCGGCAAAGGTGGCGAGCGTCTCGATCATCTCGTTGACGGTGTCGGCTAGGGCAGCGATCTCGCCCTTCGCGTCGACCGAGAGCTTCCGCTTGAGGTCGCCCTGCGCCACCGCGGTGACGACGTCCGCGATGCCGCGCACCTGTCCGGTGAGGTTGGCCGCCATCATGTTGACGTTGTCGGTGAGGTCCTTCCAGGTTCCACCGACTCCGCGAACCTGCGCCTGTCCGCCGAGCTTGCCCTCCGAGCCGACCTCGCGGGCGACGCGGGTCACCTCGGAGGCGAAGGAATTGAGCTGATCCACCATCGTGTTGATGGTCGACTTGAGCTCCAGGATCTCGCCCTTGACATCGACGGTGATCTTCTTGGACAGGTCGCCGTTGGCCACCGCGGTAGTCACGTCGGCGATGTTGCGCACCTGACCCGTCAGGTTGGCGGCCATCATGTTGACGTTGTCGGTGAGGTCCTTCCAGGTCCCGCCGACGCCGCGGACCTGGGCTTGGCCACCAAGCTTGCCCTCAATGCCGACTTCGCGGGCGACGCGGACCACCTCGGAGGCGAAGGAATTGAGCTGATCCACCATCGTGTTGATGGTCGACTTGAGCTCCAGGATCTCGCCCTCGACAGCGACGGTGATCTTCTTGGAGAGATCGCCGTTGGCGACAGCTGTCGTGACCTCCGCGATGTTGCGGACCTGACCGGTGAGGTTGGCGGCCATCATGTTGACGTTGTCGGTCAGGCCTTTCCACACGCCCCCGACGCCCTTGACCTGCGCCTGACCGCCGAGCTTGCCCTCCGTGCCGACCTCGCGGGCCACGCGGGTCACCTCGGAGGCGAAGGAATTGAGCTGGTCCACCATCGTGTTGATGGTCGACTTGAGCTCCAGGATCTCGCCCTTCACGTCGACGGTGATCTTCTTGGACAGATCGCCGTTGGCCACCGCGGTAGTCACGTCGGCGATGTTGCGCACCTGACCCGTCAGATTGGCCGCCATCAGGTTCACGTTGTCGGTCAGATCGGCCCAGGTGCCCGCCACGCCTTCGACGCGGGCCTGTCCGCCGAGCTTGCCCTCCGAGCCGACTTCCTTCGCGACGCGAGTCACCTCGGAAGCGAAGGAATTGAGCTGATCCACCATCGTGTTGATGGTGTTCTTGAGCTCCAGAATCTCGCCGCGCACGTCGACGGTGATCTTCTTGGAGAGGTCGCCGTTGGCCACCGCGGTGGTCACGTCGGCGATGTTACGCACCTGGCCCGTCAAATTGGCGGCCATCAGGTTCACGTTGTCGGTCAGATCGGCCCAGGTGCCGGCGACTCCGCGCACTTGCGCCTGACCGCCGAGCTTGCCTTCCGAGCCGACCTCGCGGGCGACGCGGGTCACCTCGGAGGCGAAGGAGTTGAGCTGATCCACCATCGTGTTGATGGTGTTCTTGAGTTCCAGAATCTCGCCGCGCACGTCGACGGTGATCTTCTTGGACAGATCGCCGTTGGCCACCGCCGTGGTCACGTCGGCGATGTTGCGGACCTGACCGGTGAGGTTGGCGGCCATCATGTTGACGTTGTCGGTCAGGTCCTTCCAGGTTCCGCCGACACCTTCGACCTGGGCCTGACCACCGAGTTTGCCCTCCGTGCCAACCTCGCGGGCCACGCGGGTCACCTCGGAGGCGAAGGAGTTCAGCTGGTCGACCATCGTGTTGATGGTCAACTTCAAAGCCAGGATCTCGCCTTTGACGTCGACCGTGATCTTTTTGGAAAGATCACCCCGTGCGACAGCTGTCGTGACCTCGGCGATGTTGCGCACCTGACCGGTGAGGTTCTCGGCCATCATGTTGACGTTGTCGGTCAGGTCCTTCCAGACACCCCCGACGCCCTTGACCTGCGCCTGTCCGCCGAGCTTGCCTTCGGAGCCCACTTCCTTGGCGACGCGGGTCACCTCCGAGGCGAAGGAGTTGAGCTGATCGACCATCGTGTTGATGGTCGATTTCAGGTCGAGGATCTCGCCCTTCACGTCGACGGTGATTTTCTTGGACAGGTCGCCGTTGGCGACGGCTGTCGTGACCTCCGCAATGTTGCGCACCTGCCCGGTGAGATTGGCCGCCATCAGATTCACGTTGTCCGTGAGGTCCTTCCAGGTGCCGCCCACTCCCTTGACTTGGGCCTGACCACCGAGCTTGCCCTCTGAGCCGACCTCGCGGGCGACGCGGGTGACCTCGGAGGCGAAGGAGTTCAGCTGGTCCACCATCGTGTTGACCACTTTGCCGATGCGCAGGAACTCGCCCCTCAACGGGCGGCCCTCGATCTCGAGCTGCATGGTCTGTCCGAGATCGCCCTTGGCCACCGCCCCGATGACCCGCGCGACTTCGGTGGTCGGCTGAACGAGGTCGCCGATCATCGTGTTGACCGAATCGACGCAGTCGTTCCAGCCGCCGGTTGCCGCCGGCAGCTTGCCGCGCTCATTGATGCGCCCGTCCTTGCCCACCGCGCGCGCGACTTTGTCCAGTTCTCGCGCGAGCCCTTGGTTCAGCTCGACGATGTCGTTAAACGCCTCCGCGATCTCGCCATCGATGCCTGTCAGATCGAGCGGCAGGCGGGTCGAGAAGTCGCCCTTCCGAAACGCGCGGAGACTCTTCAGGAGGAGCTTCGGCTCCAACTGCGACGTGGTCGGCGTCATTCGGATACACCTTTAGGGTAGATGCATATGCCCAACGAGGCAGCCGTCTGGGTCGCGCGCGGCAGCGACGAACAACCGACGACGAACAGCAGCAATAGGGCCCAGCGAGGATGGTTGTCCAATCGTTCGACCCGCGATTGAGGGCCAGCACGTTGCACTTCCCGATGAGCAACCGCTGGACCGGACACGGGGCGGCGCGCAGCCGAACGTTACAGTTTAGCTTTCGCCGCGCGCTCTGGACTTAATGCATGTTAGGGGCGGTCAACTTTAGCTGAAGACCGACCCGACGTCCTGCGGGCTTGAAATCATCAAGCCTTGAACTGACCGTCATTTTGGACCGGGCCAGTTGCGAGGCTAGTGCATGGTGCCGGCCAAGGGTAGCCGCAAGGCCAGATCTGGGTAGCTGACAGGCGCGGGCGGCCGATAGCCCAGCGACGAATGCGGTCGGACACGGTTGTAGGTGGATTGCCATAGACCGCTCACGATCTGCGCCTCGGTCAGCGAGGAGAAGATCTCCTGGCGTAGTCATTCGTGGCGCATCTTGCCGTTGAAGCCGTCGCAGTGACCGTTCTCCCACGGCGGTCCTGGCGCGATGTACTGGATCTGTGGGCCCGCCTCGGCGACCCGTTTGCGTAGCGCATTCGCGATCGTCTCGGGACCATTGTCGCAGCGGATGTGCTCCGGGATGCCGTGCAGGCACATCGCGTCGACCAGCGCCTCGATCACGCCAAAGCTGTTGATGGGCCGCGCCACCTTCGAGCAGAGGCAAGCCCGGCTGTGCGCGTCGATCCGCGTCAGGAGGCGCAGGCTTCGTCCGTCGTGCGTCCGGACCTGCACGAAGTCGAAGCTCCACACGTGGTTGCGGTGGAGCGGCCGCAGGCGCTTGCCCGAGCCGTCGTTCGGCTTGAGGCGCCTGTGCGACCTATGTCGGCCGGGGGACCTTCAGCCCCTCGCGACGCCAGATGTCCTCATGGTGAGCTTGCCGAACCATGGGCTTAGTCCTTGCCTCTCGCCGGCCCGCTGGCTGCAGCAGCGCGGTAACGCGGCGATAGCCGTAGCGCCCGTACTCGGACGCCAGGGCAACGATGGCGCGGCCTTTGTCCGCGCGTCATCCCAACTCCTCCGGTCCAGACTGATCCTCTCAACCAGCCCGGTCCAAAGCCAGCCGGTCATGTCAGTTCCGACTTGCCGGCCTGCTATGATCGGTTCGGTTGTGAAAATTCGCTTTGGATGGTCTCACCTGACATCCAAATCGGACCGGTGGCAGCGGCTTGCCGCGGCGTTACCCATGATGAACCAGCATCAGGATCGCGGCCGGGATCGCAGCGCGCTGGATCGAACAGCGGTCGGGTGACGTTCCTCACCGCCTACTCTGGCCAAACAGGAGGAACGCTCATGCGTATTCGCTATCTGCTGCCGCTCGTCGGCTTGCTCGCGCTCACGGCCTGCAAAGACGAGAAGAAGGCCGAGAATCCCGCGGCTCCTCCGCCTCCTGCGAGCACTGCGCCGGCAAACCCTGCGCCTCCGGCAACGACGACAAATCCGGCTCCAGCCAACAAGCCGTAATCAACGAGCCTTCGAGGTGGCGGGCCCTGTCATGCATTCCGAGGCCACAGGACCCGCCACGCGCAACCGGGGCTAATGTCGCCGCTCCGGTTGCGAAACTCACACCTGAACCGAACCACCTGGATCGGCTGCCATGGGTGGAGGCTGTGCGAAAACGCCGAAAATCGTCGGCGGCGGTAGAATAATCTCCTCTCAGCCGCGGGGTGCATTGGCTGAATAGGTGGCCTATGGGCACTATAACAGCCCTCTGGCGAGCTGAAATAGCGGCTGAGCAGAGGTTTGTTCTACGGCTTCGCAACGCGCCTGCGTTTTCACACAGCCTCGGTGGTTTTCAGACGGTCGGCTTTCGTGCGGCCATACGTGAGAGCGGACGTCATCGCCCCACTCGCTCACGGCTTATCGCGGATGTAGGTACGGCACCTGAAATTGCGCGCATGGCAGAGCAGTCGAAACCACCCGTCAGTGCCGTGGCCTGCATTCCAGCCGTCACCATCGGAAGCCGCTCTAGCGTGACTGTTCCGACACCGCTGTTCTGCGCCTAGCTGCTCTGCGTCCCATCCAAGTCAGCTGTCCTGACAGCCGTTGCCGCCTCCCGAACGCGATCCTTTTCGCCGTCCAGGAGTTTCAACTCGGAATGGACTGCAGAAGCTGACCTGCCGCCCGCAAGCTGACGTTCTGGAACGCGCCCATCTCAGCCACTCGGTGGCGTGCGTGGGCAGATCCGAAGCGGACCTCGGCTCAGGCCTGATCACAGCTCAAGAACCACCGACTACGTCACCCCTGCGCATTCATCCCTCCAACGCAGCGTTTTTGCCTAGCGTTGCTGTTCTGTGACAGGCAGGCGCCCGTTTGCGCGTCTAGTCATCGTTGTGCGCATCAGTCGAGGAACGCCGCAGGGTGATGATCGGGCACGCTCTGCTGGCGAGATGCATCTCGCAATCCGCTATCGCCATGTTGCTGACCTCGAGCCTCGCTGCGGCCCCTGGGCTCGCCGAGGAGCCGAAGGATGACAAGGCGAAATCCTCGTCGAACAGCGGCAGCTCGGGCGGGGAGCGCGGCAAAACCGACGGGCAGAAGGATGTCGATACGGAGCACCTGTTCGGCTTCACCGAAGGCTCTGACACCGGTGAGAAGGGCGAGCAGGAGGTCCTGGTCGACACCATCTCGCGGTTCAGCAAGCGCCGTGATGGTCCGGGCCCTTCCACCTACCGCGTACTCGACACGCGGTTCTCCTACCAGTTCAACCCCGCTGACCGGTTCAGCGTCGAGCTGAGCGCCTTCGGCAATCTCCGTCGGCAACGCAACATCGCGGACTTGGACGACAAGGCGTTCGGCACCTTCGACGGCGCCTCGGCGGAGCTGAAGTACCAGTTCCTGAAAGGATCGGCCGAGCAGCCACTGGGCTTCGCTATCGAGCTGCGCCCGCGCTTCACGCGGATCCTGCCCGTCGAGGGCAACGGCGCGAACGTGTTCGACATGGAAAGCCTCATCCAGCTCGATGTGCAGCTTGTGCCCGGCGGGGTATGGTACGGCAGCAACATCAGCTTCGAGCCTGCGGCCGGGCGCCAGCGGGGCTCCGCGGGCCGGGGCTACCGATCCTCGACCTTCCTCTGGTCAAACGCAGTGGTTGGGCAGGTGACGGAAGGGACTTTCGTGGGCCCGGAGGTGCGCTACTTGCGCGGCTACGACGGGGTTTTCCTAAATCGGCTGGAGAGCGCGGCAGTGCTCATCGGCCCTGTCCTGCATCACCGGTTCACCGAGAAGATCTGGCTGACCGTGGCCTACGCGGCTCAAGCGTGGGGGCGCGACACCGCTCCGGCCTATGCCCGGCGCGGCCTTGGCCTGACACAGTTCGAGCGCCAAAACTTACGCGTGAAGTTCGGCATGGAATTCTAAGCGGTAAAAACGACCTCGCCCGCGAACCGCTCTGAGCCGTTGCACCACAGTTGGCGCCGTCGTGGGGAGCAAACGCTCTAAACTCCGAATCGGTCGCCCCTGGCAGGCGGCGCGCGCTCCTCAGCGTTGAGTCCGAGAAATGCATCTTCCCAGAACCGCTCAAGCATTTTGGCTCCGGCCGCGACTTCTCGGCTCGGCTGCGCTTTGCTTGGCATTAAGCCTGATCCTACCGGTCCCATCGGTTTGGACAAGGCTCCTAATCGGCTGGTGTGTCGGCGTAGTCAGCTATGTGGCGCTGGTCGTCTTTCAGCTGACGCGCGGATCGAGTGAAGCGCTCCGCCGCGAAGCATCCCGCCTCGATGATAGCGCGTTCACGATCTCCCTGTTTGCAGTTCTTGCCGCTGCTGCGAGCTGCGGAGCTGTGGCAATGTTGCTGTTCGGCCAGGATGAGCAGGATGTATATCGAATCCCTCATATTGTGCTCTCGGCCCTGACGCTGCTCTGCGCATGGGCCTTCGTGCAGGTGGTCTTCACCACTCACTACGCGCACGTCTACTATGGCGAAGAGGGCGGCAAGCCGCGCGGCGGCTTGGATTTCAACGGCGATGACCATCCAGATTTTTGGGATTTCTTCTACTTTTCCGTAACAATTGGAGCGACATCGCAGACATCCGACACTGACATTACTGCAAAGCAAATGCGTAGGATCGCAACCCTGCAGACGCTATACGCCTACTTCTTCAACACGAGCCTCCTGGCGTTAGCGGTGAACATGGCCGCTGGCCTTGCTCAGCATTGAAATAGACGACGGATACAGCGCACGAATTCTGCTTGGCCACACCAAGTTTGAGAGGGCAGCTCGTTGTCCCGGCATCGACGTCGAGGATGCGCTTGTGCTGGCACAAGGCACTGCGATCTGAGCGTCCGGCGTCTCGGCTACAGCGTCGAGAGGCTTCGGAACCAGCCTGACGGTAATGCGCCCGTCCCGGTCATTCGATGGGTGCAGGACAAGGTCTCAGAAGCGGACATCGCGTCCCCGATCGCCATCGATAGCCCCATCTCGCGCGGGCGCCGCCAGGGAGGCCCTGCGCACCGAGAAACTCAAGAACTGCGAGCACCTGCTCTCGCTGGCCGACAAGCTCCAAGCCGAGAGCGCCGCCTTCCTGGTCCGCGCGAAGTAGGTGGAGGCCGATTGCGGTCGCGTCCCGGCCCAGCTGAACAGGGTCGAAAACCAACTCGATCGCTTTCGGGTCGAGGAATTCTTGGACCGCGCCATGCGCGAGATCTCCGAAATCGTACCCGAACTCCGGCCCTGGACCATGCGCGGCGCAGACCTCCGCACGGAGCCGCTCACCCGCGCCACTCCCACGTAGAAGATGGACTTGCGCGTCTTCCACAATCACTACTTCGAGGCTCAGGACGAGCGCCGCGACGCACGAAGGACCGGCTGAAGCTCAGCGTCACCAATCTGCGGAAGGTCCGGCCGGCCACATGACCGCCTCGAACAAGGCCGCCCCCTAATCCTCGACGCTTGTCCTACCCAATGGCCGGCCTCACCTACAGCCACATGGCCAGTGAGTTCGACGTCATCATCGTAGGGGGAGGCGCCGCCGGCATCGGCGCGGCGCGGCAGCTTGCAGCGCACGGGAAGGCGGTGCTGCTGCTTGAGGCGTCGTCGCGCCTCGGTGGGCGCGCGTTCACGCAAGATTTTGGCGGGTACCCGCTCGACCTCGGCTGCGAATGGCTGCACTCGGGCGACCGGAACGCCTGGGTCGGCATCGCCGAGGCGTCAGGTTTCACGGTCGACCGCAGCGACCCTCCTTGGACCAAGGCGCACCCCGGCATCGTCCAAGACGAGGACGAGCGGGAGGCGGCGCAGAGGGCGTTCCAAGACTGGAACGAGCGGCTTCCTCACGTCGCTCGTGGCAGCGACCGCGCCAGCGATGCGCTTGAACCCGGCGGCGTTTGGAACGCCTACGTGCGGGCCATCGCCGGCTTCATGAGCGGGGTCGCACCCGAGGAGATCTCCGCCAGCGATTACCTGGCCTACGACACGGCCTCGACCGGTCGGAACTGGAACGTGCCTCTCGGCTACGGCACCCTGGTCGCAGCAAGCCTGCCGTCCACAGTGACGCTGCGTTTGGCCACTCCCGTCGAGCGGATTGACCTGACGGCGGACGGCGTCGCCGTCTCGACGCGCGCTGGCACCGTCCGCGCCGGGGCGGCAATCCTCACAGTCTCGACCGCGGTCCTGGGCGGCGACGCCATCCGCCTGCCTTCCGGGACCGAACCCTGGCGCGAGGCAGCCGCCGCCCTGCCGCTCGGGTACAACGAGAAGGTCTTCCTGGAGATCGGGCGCGATGCCGCGTTCGAGCCGGACGCGCATGCCTACGGGAATTTGCGCGACCCGAGGTCTGCCTCCTACTCGATCAGGCCCAACGGCTGGCCGATCATCGAGGCGTTCCTCGGAAGCGACGGAGCTCGCATCCTGAAGGAGGAGGGCCCAGCTGCCGGGTTCGCGTACGTGTCCGCTCAGTTGGTCGCGCTGTTCGGGACAACGGTGGCCTCGGCCATCCGTCCGCTCGCCGCGACGTCGTGGAGCCTGATGGCGTCCATCGGCGGCGCGTATAGCTGCGCACTGCCGGGCCGATCACAGGCGCGGGCACGGCTGGCCCGGCCCTTCGAGGACCGGCTCTTCTTCGCCGGCGAGGCCACGCATCCCTTGGACTTCACAACCGCCCACGGGGCCCACGACAGCGGACAGAGGGCTGCCGACGAGGTCCTGGCGTCGCTTCGGGACAGGCACCGCCTCGGAGGACGAGACCCGCTCGCCGCCGCGTGAGGGCGCGCGGCCTGGCAGCCACCTCAGCCGCGGTAGCGCAGCGCCTCGACCGGTGCGGCCCGCGCCGGTTCCGGATCGCGGCGGTTCGGGTCGTAGAGGTGATATAGGCGGGGATCGGCTCGCACCAGTCGTCCGGGACCCGGACAAGCGTCCTGGCCTCCAGGTGCGCCCGCAGCCCGTCGTCGGAGAGGTAGGCGTTCCTGAAACCATCCAGTGCAGCCTGCAGCAGCGGCGCCACGGTGTTGAACACCGATCAACCGTCGACCCAAACCCGCACCTCGCGCCCGTCCTTCTCGAACTCCCATGCGTAGAAGCTGGCGGGGCCGCGACAGCGGCCATGCGCACGTTCGCGGAGGAGGTGCACGACCTGCTGCTGGAAGGTGATCCATTCTGGGTCGACGCCGCCCGCGAAAACCGAGTTGGCGTCGTTGTAGGGCATCACGCCGTCCGCGCCCTGCAGCATCAGCATGGGCACCGGCGAGCGGAGCGGGATCGAGGTCGCCGTCCTGAGACTCTGGGGCCAGATATCGACCAAGCCGAGCTGGGTGCTGGACCAATCCCGCGACGCAATGAGACGCCCGTATGAGCCTTCGGCGAGAAGGCTTAACACGGAATGCTTCGGCCAGGGCGCCGGCCACGGTCGGCCCTCCCGTCAGGGCGTTGGTCAGCGGGGGAGATTTAACCCAGGGCACCGCGGAATTTCGTCAGGATCGTCCCGCGTTACGCCCTCAGACGCGTGGAACGTGCGCGCTCCAAGGAGGCTGCCCTGCGACGCTCCTCGCGCAAAGCCTCGATGGTCGGCTGCCACCAGCCGCGTGCGGTCTCGTCAGGACCCGCTTCCTCCCGCGCGGGCCAGGCCTGGACCAACTCGTCGTGCGTCGGCCTGCGCCGCGCCGCCCAGACCAGCGCGCCGGCTCCTGCCGCAACCCCCGGATAGAAGCGGGCGGCAACCGAGGGCTCGACGACCTCGCCGGTGACCGCCTCGAACACCAGGCAGCCCACATAGGTCTGCAGCACGCGCCCAAGCGGCGGCAGCGCGTCCTCTGGCACGGGGTAGCGGTTGCGGCGACGTTCGGCGGCCTCGGCCAGTCTGTCCGCGTGCTCGGGGGAGGCCCTGCGGCTCGCCTCGCGCTTCCGCCGCTCCTCGGGCTCGGCTTGGCGCGCAGCGTCCTCGATGGCGGGCCAGCGCCTGCGCAGCTCTTCCAAGGACCGGAACGGCACGCGCCACGCCTTCGATGCCGGGTCCCATCGCGCCCAGGGCACCATCCGCAGCTCGGCTACGACGGCGCGGGAGTACGGCGTCCGCACCACTAAGTCTTGGGCGGCCTCCAAGTAGGGGCTCGCGAGCGGCTCGAAGGCGAAGGCATCGCGGCCGCGCTCGTCGGCATGGGCGAGCACGCCCGGCCACTCGCGGCTCGACCAGGCGTTCAGGCGCCGCTCCGCGGTGGCACCCGGCACGAACCAGGCGCCCAGGTCGTCGCGCCACCGCGCGCGGGGGAACGCCGCACGGAACCGCTCCACGGTCATCCGGTCATACGGGAAGGCCGCCCTTGCCCCAGGCACACCGTCGCCGGCCTCCTGCTGCGTCGCGCTGAACTGCACCGTCTCGCCGGCCACCGATCGACCTCTGTGCCCTCTCGGCCGAACCGCCTTTCCGGGCGGATGAAGTGCAAGTTCCGGCAAGAGCCACCAGTTCCCGCGTCGCCTGCCTCGATGTCCCGGGGACCGAATGGCGCGGCGCGGGTTGCTCGTCAGGGGTGCGCATCCGCGGGTCCCGATGCCGGTCTACTACTTCGACTTATGCGCGCGAGGGCGCCTGGAGGCTGATGAAGACGGGCTCGAACCGGCGAGCGCCGAAGAGGCCTACCTGGAGGCATGCGCCGCCATTCCGCCAGTGGCGGCCGAGCTGCTAAGCGCCGGCGACCATCCCAGGCGGTACAACTTCGTCGTGACGAACGAAGTAGGGCAGGTCCTGTTCGAGATCCCGTTCCGCGAGATCCTCGACAGGTAGCGCCCGGGGAACCGCTTCGAAGCCGGTGCCATCAGCCCTCGACGGCGGCGGAACGCTTACGGCCGGGTTCCGGCTCGGCCGCCCGCGCGTCGGACGCTTGGGGGAAGGTCACCGAGACGACAGTGCCGGGCCGGCCCTCATCGGGCTCGACAGTGAGCTGCCCGCCGAGTTGCTGCGCCATCGATTGAACCAGGCGGCGGCCAATGCCTCCGGCGCGGGGCGCCCGCTCCGGGTCGAAGCCGATGCCATCGTCCTTCACACGCAGCAGGAACTCCGGCCCTCGGCGCACAAAGGACACGCTCACGGTGCCAGAGCGCTCATCGGGGAAGGCGTACTTCAGCGCGTTGGTCACCGCCTCGTTGATGATCAGGCCGACCGCCACCGCTTGATCGTGCGGGAGCGAGTGGGGCTCGGCCCTGACCTCCACCGCGACGGGGCGCAGGTCCACGAGTGAGGCCTGCAGGTCGGCGCAGAGCTCTTCGATGAACTCCCGCGTGTTCACCTCCGCGGCGGCGCCGGGCCCGATGCGTAGCCGGTCGTGCACGCGGGCCATGACCTGAACCCGGTTGGTCGTGTTGACGAGCATGGTCTTGGCCGCACCATCGCCAATCCGACGCTCCTGCGTGCGAAGCAGGGAGGCGACGATGGTGAGGTCGTTCTTGAAGCGGTGGACAGCCTCACGCAGGAACAGGTCCTTCTGCTCCTCCGCCGCGCACGCCCGTTGCTCGGCCGCACGGGCCTCGTGCTCGGCACACCGGGTCCGGTGGAGTGACCTGCGCAACTCCTCGACCAGGGCCGCCAGGAAGAGGCTGAAGATCAAAAACGCCAACCAGGCGAACTGGTCGCGCGGTTGCGCGATCCAGAAGCTGTCCCAAGGCTCGAGGCGCAGCGTGACCAGGACGGCCGCGGCGACCGCCGCGACGTAGCCGGCCCGATGGTTGAACAGGACTGCCGACAGGAACACGGCCGGGAAGTAGAAGAAGAACGGGTAGACCTGCATCGACGGCCATGCCCAACGGCCAGCGGCGTAGGCCACTCCGACAATGACAAGGGCGGCCAGATAGCCAACCCAGCGCGACCGCCGGTGCAGCATCTGCTCAGTGATGAGCCCCCACATCGGTTCCGCGCCATAGCCCCCGGCGGCGCAAGCGCAGCCGCCAAGCCAGAATACTGAGAGCTTGAGCGCATGGCCAGCACAGTAATCGAGGCGCAGGCCGGCAGATTCCTAAGCCGACATCACCGCGCCGTAGGACGAGTAGGCCCAGCGTACGAGAGTTCGGTCAGGACCAGGCGAAGAAGCGTGTCGTAACCGTGAGGCTTCGGCCGGTTCCAGACACTTGGAGGCAGCGCATGCGCGGAATCTCCGCGTAACCCGAAGGTGATGACAGGCACTGCCCGCCACCGTTCGTGAACGATGTGGGCGAGCGCCAGGCCATCCTTATCGCCCCGATTGCCTCTTCGGCGGAGCGCGCGCACCGCTGGGGTCGTTGCGACTGTCGCCTCGCTCATGCTCGGGCTCTGGCAGGTACACCCGGCGCTGCGGCGGCGGCGCCACGGCAAAGCGGGGTAAGGGGTTCACCCGACGGCCGCTCGCCGCGCCCGACGTCGCGGTGCTTACCAAGGTCGGGGCCTTGCGGCACGCCGCCGCGTTGTGTGACCTGATCCTACAGGCCACAGCCCCTCATGCCCGTCCGCAAATCCGTCACCATCTCTCTCAGCCCGGAGCTGTTCGCCGTCGCCGAGCGGCTGCTCGCGTCGGGCCGTTACGGCAACATGAGCGAGGTGATGCGCACGGCCCTTCGGCTTCTCGAAGAGCGCGAACTCGCTTTCAAGGCCCACCGCGAAACCATATCTGCGCCGCACGAGGCCTGAACCGGTGAGCGACAGCCTAGCTTTCTTAGCGGGTGGCGGCGAGGCCGCCCGCATGATCCGCGAGCGCGATTGGTTGAACCACCCGCTCGGGCCACCCCATACTTGGCCGGCAGAGCTTCGCACAGCACTCAGCCTGGTGCTGAACTCGCCGGAATCCATGCTCTTGGCCTGGGGCCCGGACCTCACATTCTTCTTCAACGACACCTATGCGCCCCTGCTCGGGCCGCGGCGGCCCTGGGCTATGGGCGAGCGCTTCGACGTGGTCTGGGCCGACGCGTGGGACCAAGCCAAGCCCATCGTCGACGACGCCTTCGCGGGCCGAAGCTCGCGCTTCAACGACCTGCCCTGGAAGCTCGACACCGACCGCGGTCCGGCCGAGACCTGGTTCTCGTTCTCCTACTCGCGCGTGCTCGACTGCGAGGGCCGAATCGCGGGCCTCTTCGTCTTCACCAACGAGACCACCGCGCGGGTCCTGGCCGACCGGGCCCTCCGCGAGAGCGAAGAGCACTTCCGCCAGACGGTCGAGCTCAACCCGCAGGTGCCTTGGACCTGTGACCCGCAAGGCAACATCACCTCCCACTCGCACCGCTGGCTCGAGCTTACAGGCCAGGCACCGGGTGAGCCGGACGGCACCGGCTGGACCAAGGCGCTCCACCCCGAAGACCTGGGGCCGACGGCGGCCGTGTTCGCGGAACGCCTGGCGTCGGGCGAGCCCGTGGATGTCGATTACCGCATCCGCATCGCCGCCACCGGCGAGTACCGCTGGCAGCGTGCCCGCGCCTACCCGCGCCGTGACGAGGCCGGCACGGTCATCCGTTGGTACGGCGTCGTCGAGGACGTGCACGACCGCAGGCTTGCCGAGGCGGCCCTGCGCGCGAGCGAGGCCGAGATGCGCCTCGTCGCCGATGCGTTGCCCCTGCTGGTCTCCTTCGTGGATCGCTCCCTGACCTACCGCTTCGCGAACCATGCCTACCGCGACTGGTTCGACCGCGCGCCTGAGGAAGTGGTCGGTCGAACCATCCCCGACCTGGTTGATGAGGCGGGCTTCCGGGCTCGCTTGCCCCACATCGAGCGGGCGCTCTCCGGTTCGCCGGTTCGCCTGGACCTAGCTTGGCCGTGGCCGGACGGAAGGCGCCGCATCGCCGACATCCGCTACGAGCCGCGCCGCGACGCCAGGGGCGCGGTCGACGGCTTCTACGTGTTCGTCCAGGACGTCACCGCCCAGCGCGACGCCGAGGCGGGGCTGGCCGCCGAGCGAGACCGCCTCTGGGATCTCAGCGAGGACCTGCTCGTCAACGCCGACTACGAGGGTCGGCTCCTTCGGGTGAGTCCGTCATGGACCGTTCTGCTCGGCCACGACGAGGAGACGCTGCTGACCCGGCCTTATGCCGAGATCGTCCACCCCGACGACTTTCCCGTCGTGATGAAGTCGCTGCTCGACATGCGGACGACGGGCCGGCCAGTCCGGTTCGAGGACCGGGTGAAGGCCGCCGACGGGACCTGGCGCTGGATCGCCTGGAAGCTGGCGCCGGAGCCTGGCGGCGAGCGGCTGACGGGCATCGGTCGCGATGTCACCGTCGAGAAGGAGGCTGCGGAGGAGCGCGCCCGCCTCGAAGAACAGCTGCGGCAGGCGCAGAAGATGGAGGCGGTCGGCCAGTTGACCGGCGGCTTGGCGCATGACTTCAACAACCTGCTCGCCGGCATCTCCGGCTCGCTGGAGCTGATGCAGACCCGGATGAGCCAGGGCCGCCTGTCCGACCTCGACCGCTACATGACGGCGGCGCAGGGTGCCTCGAAGCGCGCCGCAGCGCTCACCCACCGCCTGCTCGCCTTCTCGCGGCGCCAGACCCTCGACCCGAAGCCCACCGACGTGAACGCCCTCGTCCATGGCATGGAGGAGCTGATCCGGCGCACGGTCGGTCCTGCCATCGAGGTCGAGGTGGTCGGCGCCTCCGGCCTGTGGCCGGCACTGGTCGACCCGCACCAGCTTGAGAACGCGCTGCTGAACCTCTGCATCAACGCACGCGACGCGATGCCGGAGCGTGGCCGTATCACCGTCGAGACGGCCAACAGGTGGCTCGACACCTACGCGGCCAGGAAGCACGACATCCCGCCGGGACAGTACCTGTCGCTCTGCGTGACCGACACAGGGACCGGTATGACCCCGGACGTCATCGCCAAGGCGTTCGACCCGTTCTTCACGACCAAGCCCATCGGGCAGGGCACCGGCCTCGGGCTGAGCATGATCTACGGCTTCGCCAAGCAATCGGGCGGGCAGGTGCGCATCTATTCCGAAATCGGCGAGGGCACGACCGTCCGCATCTACCTGCCGCGCCACCGCGGTGCATTGGACGAAGACGACCCGCTGGCGGGTTTTGGGGAGGTGCAGCGTGCCGAGCAGGGCGAGACGGTCCTGGTGGTCGACGACGAGCCGACCGTGCGCATGCTGGTGACCGAGGTGCTTGAGGATCTGGGCTACACGGCCATCGAAGCGGCCGACAGCGCCTCGGGGCTGAAGGTGCTGCAATCGGACGTGCGCATCGACTTGCTGATCACCGACGTGGGGTTGCCCGGTGGCATGAACGGGCGGCAGATGGCGGATGCCGGCCGCGAGCGCCGGCCCGACCTGAAGGTGTTGTTCATCACCGGCTACGCCGAGAACGCAGTGGTCGGCAACGGCCACCTGGAGCCCGGCATGGCCGTGCTGACCAAGCCCTTCGTGGTCGAGACGCTGGGCGTGCGCATCCGCGAGATGATCGCACATGGCTGATGCCGAACGGCCAAGCCTCCCCGAGGCGGCGCCCTCCCGGTCGATGAGGGCCGCCGCGCGGGCCCGGTGGATCGCGCGGGCCTGCGGCATCATCGGCGCGGGCGTGTCCCTGATCGTTCTCGCCGGCTGGTGGCTCGACGTGCCGGCGATGCGGCGCCTCATCCCCGGCCAGCCGCCGATGGTCGTCCTCACCGCGCTCGGCACCCTCCTGCTCGGGGCGGCCTTGCTGTTCGCGGCCCGGCGCGACGGCGCGCGGGTTAGCCGTCGCGTCGGGCGGGGCCTTGCCGGCGCGGCCGCGGCCACCGCGCTCGGCGGGGGACTGCAATACGCCCTGTCAGGAAGCTTCCGCCTCGACGACTTCGTCCAGCGGCTTGTGTTCGCGCCGCTGGCACCCGGCAGCGGCATGGCCCTGGCAACCGCCGTCGGCCTCGTCGGCGCGGCTTCGGGCCTCATCCTCCAGGATGCCCGGAGCCGTCACCTCCGTCGCATTGGCACCGCCGCGGCCATGCTCGCCTTCGTCGTCGCGGCGGTTGGCGGCCTCGGCTACGCATACGGCCTCGGCGCCTTCCACCAGGGTGGCCCGTTCTCCCGCATGGCGCTTCTCACCGCGCTGACGCTCGGCACGCTGTCGCTCGGGGTGCTCCTCAGCCGCCCCAACCGGCCGTGGGTGGCGACCGCGCTCGGCGGGGGCGAGGCCGGGCCCATGACCCGCCACCTGCTGCCGGCGACCGTGGTCGCGCCGCTGGTGCTCGGCCTGCTGCAACTCCATGCCGTCCGTGCAGGCCTGCTGGAGGCCGAGACCGGGACGGCCCTCCTCGTCATCGTCCTGGCGCTCTGGCTCGCCGCCCTGACCGCCCGGCTGGCCCGGAACATCGAGCGACGCGCCGTGGCCGACCGGCATCTCCGCGACGCCCTGCAGGGCATGAATGAGACCTTTGAGCGTCGGGTCGAGGAGAGGACCCGCGAACTCGCCGAGGCGCAGGACGCGCTGGTTCAGGCCCAGAAGATGGAGGCCATCGGGCAACTGACGGGAGGCGTGGCGCACGATTTCAACAACCTGCTCACCATCATCCGCTCGTCCATCGACTTCCTGCGCCGGCCCGAACTCTCGGCAGAGCGCCGCACCCGCTACATGGACGCGGTCTCCGACACGGTGGAGCGGGCGGCGAAGCTGACCGCGCAGCTTCTCGCCTTCGCCCGGCGCCAGGCGCTCACGCCGGAGGTGTTCGACGCCGGCGAGCGCCTCGCGGCCGTGGCCGCCATGCTCGATTCCCTCACGGGCGCGCGCATCCGCATCGTGACGGAGAAGCCCGAAACCCCCTGCTTCGTGCGGGCCGACGCCAGCCAATTTGAGACCGCGCTGGTGAACCTCGCGGTGAATGCGCGCGACGCCATGGCGGGCGAGGGCACGCTGACCATCGCGTTGACTTGCAACCGCCAGAAGCCGACGATCCGCGGCCACGCAGCCTCCGCGAACGGTTTCGTGGTGGTGGCAGTCACGGACACGGGTTCCGGCATCCCGCCGGAGCAGCTCGGGCGGATCTTCGAGCCGTTCTTCACCACCAAGGAGGTGGGCAAGGGCACCGGGTTGGGGCTCAGCCAGGTCATCGGCTTCGCCAAGCAGTCCGGCGGCGACGTCGACGTGGCGAGCGTCCTCGGGCGCGGCACCAGCTTCACGCTCTACCTGCCCCAGGCGGACGCGGACGAGGGCGCGGCGAGGGACGCGGCGGAGCCGGAGGGCGTGCCGGTCGAGGATGCCGACCAGTGCATCCTGGTGGTGGAGGACAACGTCGAGATCGGTCGCTTCTGCACGCAGATCCTGCACGATCTCGGCTACGGCACCGTCCTGACCCAGACCGCGGAGGCAGCGCTCGCCGAGATCGAGGCGGTGCCCTTCCGCTTCGACGCGGTCTTCTCGGACGTGGTGATGCCCGGCATGGGCGGAATTGAGCTCGCAAAGACGCTGCGGGAGCTCCACCCTGAGATGCCGGTGATCCTCACATCCGGCTACAGCCACGTGCTGGCGCAGGACGAAGTCCACGGGTTCGAGCTCGTGCGCAAGCCCTACTCAGCCGAGCAGGTCGGCAAGGTCCTGCGGACTGCCATCACGCGCATGCCGAAGGTTCGAGCAGCCCCCTCGGAGGCGTAGGCCCCGAAAGTCGGCACAGGGGCGCCGCCGTCAGCCGCGAGGTGGCCTGATCCCGAGGGCCCGAATGATGCCGTAGGTCGCCACCGCCGAGGCAAGGGACAAGCCGCCGACATACAGGAAGCCGTGCGGATCGTCGGCAAACGGCAGACCCTTTACGTTCATGCCGAACAGCCCAGTGAGAAAGGTAGGAGGCAAGAACAGGGCCGAGAGGACGGACAGCACGTAGAGTTGGCGGTTGCTCTCCTCGGCTACGCGGGCGGCCACCTCCTCCTGCAGCAACCGGGCGCGCTCGGCGAGCGCGGTCACGTCCCGGTCGAGGGCATCCAGCCGCTGTGCCAGCCGCGCCGCCACTGCGACCGCCGGCCCGTGCAGGTCCGGGGCGGCGTCCTCTTCCAGCCGGTGGAAGACTGCGGCAAGCCCGAGCAGTTGCCTGTGCAGGCGCACGGTGCTCCGCCGGATCGGGCCCAAGCGCCTGCGGTCGTCGCGCACGCGCCCGTCGAGCACACGGTCCTCGATCCCGTCGACCTCGTCCGAGAGTCGCTGGCCCGTCGCCGCCATGGAAGCGACCACGTAGCCAACCATCGTCTCCAGGAGCAGCACGGGCGAAAGAATCGGATGCCCCTGCTCGGCGGTGGCGCGGGTGGCATCCGGGCTCTCCGCCGGGCCCCAGCGTCCGCTCACCAGCGAGCGCGGCCCCATCACGAAGTGCAGGCGACCCGAGGCGTCCGGCCTGGCTCCGGGCCGGGCCAAGTCGGCAACCACACCGCCGACGTGGCCGTCCGCGACGGTGACGCGCTGGTGCTCGTCAGGACGGAAGACAGCCTCGGCAAGGTGCTGCGGCCCGACATGCCCGGCGTCGATCAGTGGCCCGAGCTCGGCCACCTTCAGGTCGAAGTGAAGCCAGAGGAAGCCGGCACCGAAGGCACCCAGGTCGGGGAGCGCCTCGTCAGGTTGGAGGCGGTGGCCGCAGCCCCGCTCGTTGAAGGACATCGCCCAGAGCAGGCCGGGCGGCGAGGCGCCTTGCGACATGGTCATCGCGGGTCGGACCGGCCGGCTCAGTCGCTCGCGAACGCCACAAGCGCGAAGGTGCCGGCGATGGCGAGACGGCGGGCGATGAGAAGGGCGGGAAGGGTCATCGTGAGCGTCCGCGACTGAGGTCTCCTCAACGGCCAGCGGCTGCGGTTCGTTGCGGGGGGGTAGGTGGCGGACGCATCGGCTGTGGACGCGGAGGCACGCGGCGAATGCCGCCATGCGTCGGCGGCCGGCCGGAGGAACGCCCCTAGCCTGCGAGGGTTGTTGCTCCCGGACCCGCCATCTTTGCCGGGTCGCGGAAGGGGACGTGATGGCGGCCGATCCGAAGCCATTGAAGCTGTGGGACCGCGACAAGGGCAAGGCGGTCGAGGAGTTCATGCCCGACCACCAGACAACCTATGAGACGAGGCCGCTGCGCGCCCCGGGGCAGTGGCTGCGCGCGACACCTCTCTTCGACAAGCTCTACGCACTCTACCAGGACGCGCCCTGGACGAGACGTAGCATCGACCCGTTCGTGCGCGAGTACCACATCGACATGAGCGAATTCGAGGAGCGCCGGTACCGCTCCTACGCCGACTGGTTCGTGCGCGAGTTCAAGCCCGGCAAGCGCCACTTCCCCGAGGATCCGGGCACGATGGGCGCGCCGGCCGAGGCGCGCTACTTCGGCTGGGAGCGGTTCGGCCCCGAGCAGCGCTTCCCGGTCAAGGGCCAGTCACTCGCGGCAGCGGACATCCTCGGCAATGCCGAGCGAGCCAGGCCCTTCCTCGGCGGGCCCGTCCTGCTGATGCGGCTCTCGCCGGTCGACTACCACCACGTTCACTACCCCGACGACGGGCGGACGCTGGACCACGAGCGATTGGGGCGCAGCATCTGGACCGTGTCGTGGACGGCCGTGCAGAACAAGCCGGACATCTACATCCGCAACGAGCGTCAAGTGAATATCCTGGAGACCGAGAACTTCGGCCGGCTCGGCTTCGTCGAGTTCGGCGCACTCACGGTCGGACGCATCGTGCAGCGTCACCCGCTCGACCGGCCGTTCCGGCGCGGGGAGCAGAAGTCGGTGTTCAAGTTCGGCGGTTCGGCAGTGGCCATCTTCGGTGAGCCCGGCGCGTGGCGGCCAGCGGATGACATCCGGGAGCACACGCCGCAGGGCATGGAGACCATCGTGCGCCTGGGCGAACCCGTCGCAATAAGCCTCAGAAGTGCGTAGTACGCGCCCCGGGTGTGTCTTCGGAACCCGACGTGGCGGTGGTCGATTGCTGCATCCCGGCACCGTTGGACCTCGTTGCGTATGTCCCTGTCGAAGAAAGTGAAGGTTGGCCTCGACGAGACCCGCATCCTCATCCTCGGGTCGCAGATCCTGCTTGGCTTCCAGTTCCAAGGCGCCTTCCGCCCAACGTTCGAGCGCCTGCCGTTCCATGACCGCGTGGTCTGGGTCGCGGCGCTTGCCCTCATTACCCTGACCATCGCGCTGCTCATCACCCCCTCGATCCAGCACCGGATGGTGGAGGGCGGGCGGGACACCAAGCGCCTTCTCGGCGTGATTGGGCGCTATGCCGGCCTCGCGCTCGCACCCTTCGCGCTTGCGTTCGGGGCCGACCTGTTCCTGGCCGCGGAGCCGGTTCTGGGGCTCGGCCCCGGCGCCGTCGTCGGCCTCGTGGCCTGCGGGCTCGCTCTCCTCTTCTGGTACGGGCTGGAAGCGCTCAAGGCGCGGACCATCGGAGACAAGGAGCGCAACATGACGCGCCAGGAGCCCGAGCACGAGCACACCACGCTGGAGACCAAAATCGAGCAGATGCTGACCGAGACGCGCGTGGTGCTTCCCGGCGCCCAGGCGCTCCTCGGCTTCCAGCTGGTGATCACCTTCTCCGAGGCGTTCGAGAAGCTGGCCTTCCCCGCGAAGGTCGTGCACTTGGCGGCGCTCGGCTTCCTGGTCCTGACGGTGGTCTGGCTGATGGCCCCGGCGGCCTTCCACCGCATCGTCTATGCGGGCGAGGACACGCCGGAGTTTCACGCGCTGGGCAGCCGTTTCCTGCTCGCGTCCAGCGCCACCCTGGCGCTCGGCATCTCGGCTGACCTCGGGGTCGTGGTTGCGAAGGTCGTCGCGTCGGACACGGCCGGAATCGTCGCGGCCGTCGCGTCACTCGCGCTGCTCGTCGGCCTCTGGCACGTGTACCCGGCCCTGCTGCAACGGAGGCACGGCGTCACCGATTGAGTGGCAGCCACCGCATGCTCGCGGCCGCTGTGCCCGCGACAGCGCCACGTCCGGCCTGTGCAGAGTGAGCTCAAGCACCGCCCATGAGACGTTGAGTGTTGGCCGCGACGAGCTCCGACGAGCTCCCGGCAGCGCGCGACGACCTGGCCGTGAGAGCCGCCGGTCAGGAGCGTGGTGCCGGCTCCGGCTCCCCTCGCTCAAGCGGCGTGCCTGCCGGCGTAGCAGCGGCAGTGCTGCAGGTAGCCGACCTCGTGGCGGCCGGCGAGCTCGACCACAGCCAGGACGGCGCCTCCTCGCCGCGCGTCCCAGGCCAGCAGCACTCGAAGCATGTGCCCCGCGGCAGCACACTGGATACAGCGCCTTTCCTCGACGAGGATGCGGTGCATCACGGCGATCTGCCCGGCCGGCCCGCCGAAGGAGTGCGCCCCGATGCGCGCCGAGATCTGCACGGCCTCGGCCAGGGTTACGGGCAGCGGCGCTTCGGGGCGGCGCCGGGGCAGAGGAATCCGACCACGGCGGCACCTCGCATCAATGACCGTCGCCGTCCCTCACGACGGGACAGCTTTCATCCTTCGCCCAGTCCGAGAAGCTGAGGTAGTAGGCATCCACCTGGGTGAAGCCGGCCTGCACGGCGGCCAGGGCGGCCAGCGCCGCACGCCCGCCGCCGTCGCAGTGGGTGACGATCCGCTCTCCGGGCCGGAAGCCGGCGCGCTCCAGCATGGCGCGCAGTTCCCCGGCCGGCTTCATCCGGCCCTCGGCCGTCAGCAGGTCGGCATGGCCGACCCGCCGCGCCCCGGGCAGGTGGCCCCCGCGCGCGTTGTTGCGCAGGTCGGCGCCGGCGAACTCGGCGGCCGTGCGCGCGTCGAAGATCTGGGTGCTGCCGTCGAGCCGGTCCCGGAGCTCTTGGCGGGTGACCAAGCCGACGGAAGCGTGGCTGGCCGGCGCCGGATCGAGGGCCGCCGGACTCGGCATCACCGGCATGCTGTCCATTTGGGCGCCGGGCTGGGCGGTCAGCGCAGGCCAGCCGCCATCGAGCACGGCGGCCGGCACCCGGAAATGCTGCAGGATGAACCACACGCGTGCGGCCTCGGTCATCCGGCCGTCGTCGTAGACCGCCACGGGCCGCCGACCGTCGACCCCGAGGTCGCCGATCAGCGTGCGCCAGTGCCCGTCCTCGGACAGGTCGGTGTTCGCCTGCTTGGCGGCCGTCTCCCAGTCGGAGACAGGCACGCGCGCCGCCCCCGGCCAATGGCCTTGCCCGTAATCCCTCTCGCTGCGGGCATCGAGCACCAGCCAGGACGGGTCGAGGGCGGCCGGGTCGAGCAAGGCTGACTGAGACATGGATACCGCTCCGGTCAGAGCAGGGCCAGGACGACACCACCCAAAGCCGTGAGTGCGACGACGACCCACGGCGGCACCCGGCCGACCGTGAGCAGCACGAACGCCAGTACGGCCACCGCGAAATCGCGCGGGTTGCCGACGGCACTCGTCCAGACGGGACTGTAGAGAGCGGAACCGAGGATGCCGACCACGGCGGCGTTGGTGCCGCGCATGGCCGCCTGGGCGAGCGGACGTGTCCGGAAGGCGTCCCAGTAGGGCAGCATGCCGTAGACCAGCAGCACCCCCGGCAGGAAGATCGCGACCAGCGCGATGGCCGAACCGATCACCCCGTGGGGCGCCGGTCCGGCGACGGCACCGAGATAGGCCGCGAACGTGAACAGCGGTCCGGGCACGGCCTGGGCGGCCCCGTAACCGGCGAGGAAGGTGCCGGGGCTGACCCAGCCCGGCGCGACCACCTCAGCCTGCAGCAGCGGCAGCACCACGTGGCCGCCGCCGAATACCAGGGCCCCGGAGCGGTAAAATGCGTCGAACAGCGCCAAGGCTTGGGATTGCAGGCCGGCGGCCAGCACTTGGGGGGCGACCAGGAGCAGGGCGAAGGCGCCCAGGGTCGCCGCGCCGGCCCGCCTGGAGACCGGGAAGGCGAGATGCCCGTCCTGCTCTTGCGCCGCCGCCCGGCAGAGCACGAGACCGGCGAGGGCGCCGAGGATGATGGACCCGAGCTGCCCGACCGAACCTACGACGAACACGGTGAGGAACAGTGCCGCAACCGCGATGCCGGCGCGTGGCCGATCCGGCGCCAGCGAGCGGGCCATGCCCCAGACCGCCTGCGCGACCACCGCGACGGCGACGAGCTTGAGGCCGTGGATCGCACCCTCGGCCACCGGGCCCGAAAGCGCGCTGGCGCCGTAGGCGAAGGCCAGAAGCAGCAGGGCCGACGGCACGGTGAAGCCCGTCCATGCGGCGAGACCGCCGAGAAGCCCGCCGCCCCGCAGCACGCCGAGCGAGAAGCCGACCTGGCTGGAAGCAGGCCCGGGCAGGAATTGGCAGAGCGCCACCAAGTCGGCATAGGCGCGCTCGTCCAGCCAGCGCCGCCGGGTGACCAGCTCGTCGCGGAAGTAGCCAAGATGCGCAATCGGGCCACCGAACGAGGTCAAGCCGAGCTTGAGGAAGGCGAGGAACACCTCCCCGATGGAGCCGGGCGAGCTTGTCGAAGCCGTATCGGTCCGTCCGGGCTCCGTGGACGACGGGGCATAGGTCATGGGCGACCTCGGTCTGGGCGTGTCGAGAGGAAGCGGGCGAGCAGGGCATCCAGGGACCAGCGTCCGGCACCGACGATGAGCAGGAACAACAGCCCCAACGTCATCGTCAGGTCGGCGCGCGCCTCGTGCTGAGCGCTCCAGAACCCAACCCGCTTGATGTCAGCCGGGAGATGGAAGGATCCGAGGTCATGCCCGAGCAGAATCGGCACCTTCGTGGAGACGAGCGCCACCGCCATCACGACTAGAAGCGGGACCGTAGCCGCACGGGTTGCCAGACCTACGACGATCAGAAGTCCACAGAGGGTCTCGACGACGCCGACGAAGGGTCCCATCAGTTCAGGATAGGGGATGCCGATCCTGGCGAAGCGTCCAGCACCGAGCACCTCGGGGTGGAGCAGCTTCTGCAGGCCTTCCGGAAAGAACACAACGAGACCCACCAGCAGGCGCACAAGGACGACCCACCCCGTCTCCTTGGTTTGCAGAAGGGCGTGCCAAACGCTCATCCCGTCACTTCCCTGTCAGGAGGGCGGCCGGCCCAGGACCGCCATGGATTCTCGCCTCGGAACGCGGTCGCACCCATCCGGATCGGAGCGGGACCCTACAGTATCGGCTTTCGATATGGGGAGCGAAGGGTTGGAACAAGGCTCCCACGCGGGCCTGTCCCGCCGCTGTCGCGACCAGGTTGCTCGGCGCGATCATGACCGGCAAGTCGCTCGCCGCGGTGGGGATCGTACTGGCTTTCCGACACCCGCTGGCCACCGCCATGACGATTGCCGAGGGCCTCGCCCAAATCGGCGAGTTCTCCTTTATCCCGGTCTCGCTCGGCCTTTCGCTCAAGCTCCTACCCGAGGATGCGCGTAACCTGCTCCTCGGTGGAGCCTTGCTGTCGATCACGCTGAACCCGCTCTTCTTCGCTCTGGCGGCACGGATCGAACAGGTCGTCGCCGACCGCTGGACTGGACCTCGCGGCCCGCTTCGACCGCAAGGGCGTGGCCGGTGTGACGGTCTCCGATGCGGGGACGCCAAGACGCGACACCATCCCGATCGCGATGCGGCGGACATGTCCTGAGGTGCGACCAGGTGGCCGCCGCGCCGGATGCTGCAGGCGGGGCTTCGTCGGCCTCGTCGCGGCATCCGCCGTCGGCTCGCGCGCCACGTCTGGATCGTCGTTCCTTCAACGGTCAGCGGATGCCGTCATGCAGGCGCCGCCACCGGCGTCGAGGGTCACACCGGCAAAGGCCGCGCCGTTCGTCTGCCCGGCGACGCGGAAGGTCTGGCCGGCGATCATCGGAGACACGCCACGGTAGCGGAAGGTGCGGGGGACCCCGCCCAGGCTCTCGGCCGCGAGATTGAACAGCAGGCTGGCCTGGATCGGACCGTGGACCACGAGACCCGGATACCCTTCGACGTCCGTCGCGTACGGGAAGTCGTAGTGAAAGCGGTGGCCGTTGAACGTCATGGCCGAGTAGCGGAACAGCAGGATCGTGGTGGCCTCGACCGCCCGCACGCGGTCGGGCGCGGCCGTGAGCGGCGAGGGTTGAAGCGTCGCGCTCTGGCGCCCGGGCTCGGCCGCCGCGCGGTAGACGATGTCCTGCCGCTCGCGAATGGCCACGCCACGGGGCGTCTCGTATTCGTGCCGGACGGTGACGAAGCAGAGGGCCCCGGTGCGGCCTTCCTTGGCGACCACATCCGAGACGGTTTCACGGCGCATGACCTCGTCGCCGAGACACAGGGGCGCCAGGGTCTCGATCTCACCGCCCGCCCACATGCGCCGCGGCAGGGGCACCGGCGGGAGGAAGCCGCCCTTCGCAGCATGCCCGTCCGGCCCGAGCAAGTCGGCCGCCGGCGTCTCAGGGGCAAGGCACCAATGGAGCGCCAGCGGCGCCTCATCCTCCCGCACGGGCGCCAGGGCACTTCCGAAGGTGGCGCGGAACTCGTTCACGAGACGGGGCGTGACGCTGTCGCGGACCGAGCGGGTGCGACCGATCCAGCTGCGCAGGTGATCCACATCGAGCGCGGTCATCAACGATACCTCGGTCGTTCGCGAGTGGCTCGGAGCCTGTTTGACGTCTGACAACACCGCCGAACGAGGTCCATGACGGCGGTTCTGCAGCCCGCGCCGTCATCCTGAAATGAAAGATTGGGAAGCCGCGCTCAAAAAGGCTCTCAGATCGCCTTGGTCTCACGCAGGGTGGCGATGCGGGCCTCGCCGAGGCAGAGGCGTTTCCGCGTCGCGGTGACATCCAGATGATCGTGTCCCCCGCTGGCCGCGCAGCGGCGCCTCGCCTTCGGCGACCCGCGGGATCTGCCACATGGTCGAGGATCTGGCTGACCTCGCCATCGTGCCGGCTTCGGATTCTGGGGATCCGCATCATTCCGCTTCAGGATATCGGGGCCTCGCAGCGCCTGACCATCTGCGCGCGCCGCAGCGGAGCGTTTGCGCGACGTATCAGCAAGTCCGTCCCGCGGGGTCGCTATAGCAAGACCGGCTTCAAGCCGGATCGGAGAGCACGCCCGATGTCCTGCGCAGGCCCAGGACCTGATGAAGGATCCGGCTGAGCTGCTCGGCCGAGTACGGCTTGTGCAGCAACGTGAACCCATGTGCGTCCGACTGGGCAAGCACGTGGCTGTAGCCCGATGTCAGCACCACCGGCACCCGTGGTGAGCGCTGCTGCAGTTCCTGCGCGAGCGCGACACCACCCATACCGGGCATCACCACGTCCGAGAACACCAGATCGAACCGGTTCCCCGCCCGCCCGAGTTCGTCCAGCGCCTCCTCGGCATTGGCCGCCCAGGTCGGCTGGTAGCCCAGATCCTCCAGGATCTGGGTCGCGAACTGCCCGACGCCGACATTGTCCTCGACGACCAGGATGCGCTGACCCGTCCCGAGAGGCGCGAGGTCCGCATCCTGCAGATGATCGTCGGCCGGTCGCTCCGCGGACGGCACTTCCGGCAGGTAGAGCGTGAACACGGTGCCCTGGCCCAGCGTGCTGCGCACATCGACATCGCCCCCCGACTGCTTGGCGAAGCCGAATACCTGGGACAGGCCGAGGCCGGTTCCCTTGCCCACCTCCTTGGTGGTGAAGAACGGCTCGAAGATCCGTCCGATCTGCTCAGGTGGAATGCCGGTGCCGGTGTCGATCAACGACACCGCCGCGAAGGGCTTCAGGGAACCGGCGTGGCCGCGAATGGCCGGCAGCGCCGCACCGCAGGTCACGCGCAGGATCAGTGTGCCTTCACCATCCATGGCATCACGGGCGTTGACGGCCATGTTGACCAGTGCGGTCTCGAACTGGCTCACGTCCGCCCGGACGAGGCAGGTCGCATCCGGCATCTCGGGCAGGACCTGCACCCGTGCACCCGTCAGCGTATCGAGCATGTCGGCGATCGCCAGCACCCGCTGGCCGACGTCGAACACTTCAGGCGTGAGGGCCTGGCGGCGGGCGAAGGCCAGCAGCTGACCCGTGAGCTTCGCGGCTCGTTCGACGGTTTCGGTGACCGCGTCGAGGTAGCGGCGCTTGCGGACCTCCGGCAGATCAGGCCGGCGCAGGAAGTCGACCGAGGATCGGATGATGGTCAGCAGGTTGTTGAAGTCGTGCGCCACGCCGCCCGTGAGCTGTCCGACCGCTTCCAGCTTCTGGGATTGGCGCAAAGCTTCCTGCGCCTGGGCCAGCTCGGCGTGGCCACGTAACCGATCCGTGACGTCCATGACGAACTGATAGCAGCCCATGCGCTCGCCCCGCGCGTCGCGCAGCGTGCGGAAGCTGATCTCGTAGGAGGGGCGTGCCCGCTCGGCATCGCCGAAATCCTGGACCAGAGTGAACTCCTCACCGGCCAGTCCGCGCCCCCACCCCGCCCGAACCTGGGCCTGATGCTCGGGTTGATCGGCCAGCAGATCGAGCATGTTGTCGCCGACCCTCGGTCGCACGCCGTAGATGCGCTCGAACTCGTCAGCATTCGCCTTGTTGATCGCCAGAATGTTGTAGCCGAGATCAACCGCCATCACCATGATGTCGGTCCTCTCGACGATCGTGGCGAACAGATTGCGCTCTGCCGTCCGTTCGAAGACCTGCAGCTCCAAGGTCTCGTTCAGGTGCTGGAGGCGGCGCTCGCTCTCGGCCAGCCGCTGCTCGGCCTCCTTGCGCCGGCTCAGATCGGCCGTCACGATCAGCAGGCTCTTGAGCCTGCCGTCCGCGTCGTCGAGACGCCGAATGCTGCTGCTCGCCCAGATCGATGAGCCGTCCGGACGAAGGTACCGCTTGTCGAGGGCGACGCTTTGGTCGGTCTCAAGGGCCTGCGCGATCGCGGCCCGGCTGGGCGACAGGTCTTCGGGGCTGGTGACCTGGGCGATGTCGAGACGCAACAGCGCAACTTCCGAACGCCCGAGGATGCGGCAGAACTCGGTGTTGACCCGCAGAAAGCGACCGGTGGCATCGACTTCGGACAAGCCGACGGAGGCACCCGCGAAGATGGCCGCCAGATGCTCCTCGCTCCTGCGCAAGGCCGCCTCGGCGCGGGCACGCTCGATCGCCGCCTTGATGCGTTCGCCGACGTCCCGGATCAGGTTGCCTTCGGCCGTGGTCCAGACGCGCGGGATCGCGCTTTGCACGGCCAGCAGGCTCACCCACTCCTCGCCGCGAAACAGCACGACGTCGACGAACGCAGCCACCTGCCGCGATTGGAGGCCGGCACGCGCCTCGTGGCTGAACCGAAGGTCGGTGGCCACGTCCTCGACCGCGACGACCGCGCTGTTGCGGTAGGCGGCCAGAAGGTCTGGGCCGAACGCCGCCAGCGAATGCTCCCCCACGATCGAACCGACACCCCGGGCGTATTCCCGCTCGACCTTCATCAGGCTGCCGCCGATCTCGGCATAAAAGACGCGGCTGGCACCGAGCCGCTCGCCGAGGCGACGCGAGGCTACCTCGACGATCTCCGCCGATGCGGTCAGCGGTCGCAGCGTGTCGCTGAGATCCAGCAGGAAGGATTGCTGCTCCTCGTTGTCGCGGCGCGACGATTCCGTCTCTTGCGGACGGCGCGCGACGGGCACCGGATCCGCGATCACGGTGCAGGTCCCATACAGACCGTTTACGTGCCCGGCCGTCTCCCGGATGGGCACGAAAGAGAGGGAGAACCGAAGCTCGTCCGCAAAGTTGCGGCCGTGCAGGACGTGCTCGACATCTCCCGCATGGACAGGGCGGCCGAAATAGGCCTTGTCCACCAGGGGCTTGAGGTCGGCTTCAATCTCGCGCCAGATCTCGAGGTAGTCGCGGCCGAGAGCCGAAGGATGCCTGTCGCCCAGGATCTGGGCGTAGAGATCGTTGTACAAGAGACTCCGCTCCGGTCCCCAGACGATGAACATCGGCTGGTTGGAACCGAACATGATGCCGATGAGCGTCGTCAGAGCGTTCGGCCAGGAGAACAGGTCGCCGAGCGGCGTGCCCGCCCAGGGGTGCTCGCGCAGGAGCACGCCCATTCCGCCGCCGTCAGCCAGGAAGGCCGGGGCGCAGATCGTGGCGTCAGTTCTCCCGTGCATGACATCCTGGCGGTGCTTGGAAGGGCATCGGGAGCTTATCCGCTCCCGACAGGACGGTGCCGGTCTTGCTCTGTCGGGCGGCCAGCCGCGATGTCGCGCGCCAGCGGATGATCGGACGATGGGGTCTCGGCAAGGACGTACCCGTTCCGTCCGATTGTCGGGGCGCGATCGCGTGTCTGTTCCCCCAGCATGGCCGAGCGGTCCCACGAGTCGCCCGGCTTGTCAAAGCCAACGAATCGAGAGGGTTGCTCAATCGCGGGATCCAGAGGATCGATCGGGCCGACCGAACGGGCTGCAGCCCTGCTGCTGCCACGGGTCGACGGGATGGGATACCCACAGCTGCGGTAATTGCGGCGCTAGGCCCGATCGACTTCCTTGGATCCCGCGCTCCGCGCAGCGAACAGCGACCTCACGAAACGGCGGCCGGGCGAAGCGCCGCATGGGCGGATATGAGGGGGCGTCGCAGCGTCAGCGCCAGGGTGTTTGAACGCCACGGCCGGCGGATGACATCGGCAACGGGAACCGCCGCGAGAATCTCCGGCTGTACCGAGTCGGTGGCCGACAGCGAGAGCACGATCGGGCATTCGGAGATCCGCGCGGCCTGCTGCGCAACGGCGATTCCCGAGAGATTAGGAAGCGGGTGATCGATCAGCAGCAGATCGAATCGTCCCGGCTCCCGCCGCAGGACGGCCAGGGCCGTGTCGGGATCCGCATAGCCGATCGGCTCGTAGCCCAGGGCGGCCAGCGTCTCCTCGTCCTCCTGGACTGACCGGCGCGTGCGCCCGATCAACATTACGGTCCCGCCGTCCGCCGCACGGTCCCGGGCGTGCGGAATCACGGGTAGCCACACCGCGAAGGTGCTGCCCCTGTTCGGCGCACTGCGCACATCGAAGGCGCCGTCGTGCTCCTGAACGAACTCGAAGGCCGTGGCGAGCCCGAGCCCGGTCCCGGCGGGCCGGGTGGTGAAGAACGGTTCGAAGATCCGCGCCAGGGTGGAATCGTCCATCCCGCGGCCAGTATCGGACACCCGGATTCGGACATGATCGCCCGGGCGCAGGGTGCCGTGCGTCAGGGTGCTGGAACGCGGAAGCGCGACTCGGTCGAGCCGGACGTCGACGGCCGCGCCCGGCTCGGAGGCCTGGACGGCATTGCGGATCAGGTTATGGACAACCTGCTGCAGCTGCGCCGGCTCACCGCCGACGCGGGCGCCCTCCGCGGTGCCCGAGAGCTGGATCGTGGCCGGACCGGTCGTGGAGGCACGGATCTGCGCCACGGTCTCGAAGACTACTGCTTCGGCCGCGCTGGTGCATTGCGCGGGACGCCCGCGGCGGCCGAAATCGAGGATCTGGCCCGCGATCTCGCGCGCGCGGCCGCCGGCCTGGACCAGCAGCCCGATATGCTCGGCCGCCCGGGCGGAATGGGCCGGCAGCGCGTCCCCGGCGATCTCGGCATGGCCGAGCATGACGTTGAGCACATTGTTGATGTTGTGCGCCACGCCACTGGCGAAGGTGCCGATGGCCTCCAGCCGTTGCGCGCGGCGCAGGGCCGCCTCGATCTCGCGGCGCTCCTCCCAGACGTGCTGCCGCTCCAGGGCGGCTCCGAAGCTGTCGGCGACGACTTGGATCAGGCCGCGCGAATGCCGCAGCCACGGCGGCAGGCCGGTGGTGCTGCGCTCGAAGCACAGCAGGCCGACGATGCGCTCGCCCCGGCGCAGCCGTGCACAGGCCCAGGAGACGACTTCGCGCTCGACCAGGGTCCGGCGCAGGGCCGGCGGCCCGGTTTCGTCCGCGACCTCGACGAAGATGAGATCGCTGGGGGCGGCCGCGATGTCGTGGATGAGGGCCTGCTGTGCCACCGGCCAGCCGCGGGGCGGCGCGAGGCCGGGTCGGTTCCAGAGGTGCACCGCATTGGTCCCGTCGAGCATGAGAACGTAGCAATGGTCGGTATCGAGACCCTCGCCCACCATGGCGAGGACGTCGACGATGCGCGCGGAGGTCTCCTCCGGCTGGCTCGCCAGAAACCAGTTGGCCGCCTGCGCGACGACGATCTGGAAATCCACGGTCCGGCGCAGGATCCGGGTTCCGGCCCGCATCAGCATACCGACGCGGACCACCAGGGCGAGCAGCGCCAGGGCGACCGCGTAGAGCGCGAGGCGGAAGCCGTCTGCCCGGACTTGGCGCTGGTCCCGGATCGCGCGCTGGGCTTCCAGCAGCGTCTGCCGGGCCTCCTCGCTCGACGAGGACGGGAGCGAGCGCGTGACGGCATCGACCTGGGGCAGCAATTCCAGGAGTTGACGCCCGTGCAGGACGATGGCGTCGACGTCGGCAGTCCGATCGGCCGCGCCGTCGGCGGCGTGCAGCGTGTCGAGGCGGGTGCGGATCTCGGCGAGGCGCTTCGGGGCCGAGTCGCGGGCGAGTTCCGAAACGCGGATCTGGAGCGCGGCCACCGCGCGCGCCAGCCCCGGGGCGATATCAGTCTCCGACAGACGGTCGCTGAGCGAGTCGAAATAGGCGATCGAATTCTGCACCAGGGCGTTGCCGGTCTTGAAACGCTCGACCATCTGCGCCTCCCGGTCCACCGCCTGGGCCACGGCATGGACGTCGGCATCGCCGGCATTGTTCGCCTTCAGATCGGCCACGGCCTTCTGCATCTCGCGCAGATGCCTGACGATCGGATCGTAGTTGCGCAGGAGCCCGGTCCGCGCCCGCAGCACGTCGTGCTGCATGCGCGACTCGGCCAGCGCGAGGGCATCCACGGTCCGCTGGGTGGCGACGTAGGCGGCCTCCATCCCGCCATTGCCGTTGATCAAGAGCCACGTCAGCAACGCCGCGAGCAGCGCGCCGAACACGACGGCCTGGAGGGTCAGCCTCATGGCTGTGGCACGCCGTCCCGAGGCGTCGCCTCGGTCGCTCGCGGCGCGGTCAGAGGCCGCCCCTCGAAGGAGCCGGTGAGCGTCCCAAGGAAGGCGACGATCGCGTCGATCTGCGCCGCGGTGAGTTCCCGGCCGAGCTGGGCCCGCGCCATCAGCCGCACCGCCTCGGGAAGCGTGGCGACCCCGCCATCGTCGAAATAGGGCGCCGTGACCGCGACGTTGCGCAGGCTCGGCACCCGCAGGACCTCGGCGACCTTGTTGGGGATCGTGACGAAGATCCCGACCTTCTCGAACAGGTTGCCGCCGACATTGACGCCCTGGTGGCAGGCCGCGCAACCGATCCTTCGGAACATGTCGTAGCCCGCCCGCTCCGCGTCGGTGATGGCGTGGGCGTCGCCGTGCAGCCAGCGGTCGAACCGGCTGTCCGGGGTGAGAAGACTGCGCTCAAAGCTGTTGATCGCGTCGATCACCGCCCCCCGGTCCGCCTCACGCCCGTAGGCGGCCCGGAAGAGCGCGGCGAGCGCCGGATCGCCGCGGACCACGTCGAGGATCCGGGGCCAGGATCCGCCCAGGAACTCGGGCCGCGTCAGCGCCACCTCGGCCTGCTCCTGCAGCGTCGAGATGTCGCCCGCCCAGCCGAGGCGAAAGCTCAGCGCCGCGTTGAAGGCTGTGGGCGTGTTGCGCGGCATTGGCGTACCGCCGGTGGTCAGGTTCCGGGGGAGGGCGCTCGCGCCGTTGCTGCGGATGTCGTGGCAGGTGATGCAGGCCCGATCGCCCCCGCGCGACAGGCGCGTATCGGTGAAGAGCAGGCGACCGATGGCGGCCCGGTCCGCATCCGCCCCCAGCGTGGTCGGCACCGGCGTGATCACGCCCAGCGCATCCGCGGCCTCGGCGGAGACCAATACGGCTGCGGGCTTCTCGTGGGCGGCCGCGGCAACGATCGCCGTGGCGCTGCCGAGGAGCACCGCGACGAGGCGCCAGCCTGGGCGGAGAGCGGCCACGGCTACAGCTTCTCGACGGTCGTGTTGAGGACGTAGCCGACGCCACGCTCGGTGACGATCAGGCGCGGCGCGCTCGGATCCACCTCGAGCTTGCGGCGCAGCCGCAGGATCTGGACATCGATGCTGCGGTCGAACACGTCCTCGTGGACGCGTGTGGCCTGCAGGAGCTGCTCGCGGCTCAGCGGACGCTGGGGTGCATCGAGGAAGGCCACCAGCAGCGCGTACTCGCCCTTGCTGAGCGCGACATCCGCGCCGTCGGGGTTGGTGAGGCGCCGGCGGCGCCGGTCGAGCACCCAACCGTCGAACCGACTGCGATGGGAATCCTGGCCCCGGGCTGGGGCGGGCGCGACCTCGGCCCGCCGCAGGATGACCCGCACCCGCGCGAGCAGCTCGCGCAGGCCGTAGGGTTTGACGAGGTAATCGTCCGCGCCGAGTTCGAGGCCGATCACCCGGTCGATCTCGTCCCGGCGGTGGCCGGTGGTGATGATCACCGGCAGGTCGCTCCGGGCCCGCAGGTCGCGCAGCAGGTCGAGCCCGTTCTCCGAGCCCAGCCGCAGGTCGAGCACGACGAGGTCGAATTCGGCCTCGGCGAGCCGCTTCTCCGCTTCCGCCCGGTTGATCGCTGCCGTGACGTCGACGTCGTGGTCGGCGAAATGGTCCGAGACGATGCGCTGCATGCCCGCATCGTCCTCGACGAGGAGGATCCGGGTCGTCCCGGGTCGCGCGCTCCGACCCTGACCCCGGTCCAGGCTGGGTTCGATCATGGCCACCTCCGATTCACGGCAACCGGCCGCGACAGCACGATCTCGGCGCGCCGGCTCGGGGACCGAGAGGCGCCTCCGGATCGGGGACATCGCCGCCCAGGCGACCTTCGCGTCCGTCGCCGGCCCGTCCCGGTGGCCTATCTGGGCGCGTCCGGACGTCGGGCCTTACACGGCTCAGTTGATATCACGCCCCCCAAAGGATTGCGCCCTTCATATTGTGCGTGACAGCACAGCACGAGCATTCGCATCGGGCGCTGCGGTATCAATCTGACGAAAACCCGCTTCGTTACCGCAGTAACGTGAATCAACATGGCTCGACATGCGGATGTAACAGGCAAATACCAGGATCATCCTCTCGCAATCGAGAGGCGACCATGACTGACGCCGTGATCCCGGGCAACCATCCGCGCGCCCGGAGAGACTTCGGTAAATCCGGGCCTGATTGCCGGGAGTCGAAGGCTGACTTTGCCAGGCTGCCGCGGCGCCTCCTCTGGCAGCGTGACGGCCGGGCTTCATCTCCATTCGGGCTCCATCAACCAGCTCGGCGCGGTTTTGGGCGGCAGCTGCTGGATCTGCTGGTGGTCAGCTTCGCCTTCGGCGGCTGCATCCACAGCATTCACCCTGATTACGTCGATTTCCTTCAGGATATCAGCAGCAGACATCATCATAAAAACTAAACCTCATTCCCTTCCAACCGTCTCAACATCTGCTCTGGCCGGCCCGGGCCGCCAGCTCCTCGGCCTTCTTTCGCGCCGCCGCGCCTGCAGAGCGGGACTTGCGTCCGCACGGTCCGAACGCCGCGCAAGCGCGCGATCAGATTGGGAAACCCAAACCATGTCGCTCAATGTCCTCTGCATCTCGTGGGGAACCACGGGCAATCTCAGTCCCGTGCTTACGGCGGCCCGGCAGCTGCACCGGGCGCGGCACCGCCCGCGTGTCATGGCCGACCCGGCCATGCGCGCTGAGGTCGAGGCGGCGGGCTTTCCGTTCATCGGATGGCGCCGGGCACCGACCGGCCTCGATGCTGATCCGGTCGATTTCTCGGATCTCGCCGACTGGCTGCGCCAGACGATGTTTTCTCCGGCGAGCGCCTACGCGGCCGACACGCTCGACGAGATCCGCCGCCTGCCGACCGATGCCGTCCTGAGCCTCGACCTCCTGCCCGGCTGCGCCCTCGCGGCGGAGGCGGCCAACCTGCCGCACGCGGTCCTGTCGCCGCATGTCAGCATCCGCCCGATTTCCGGCATTCCGCCCGCCGCGAGCGGCCTGACGCCGCCGCGGACCGAGGCGGAGCGGGACGCGGTGGACGCGGCGACCGCCGCCATCGTGTCGGCGATGGAGCAGGGCCGGCCGGCGCTCAACGCCGCGCGGCGCGCCTTCGGGCTGCCGCCGGTCGCCAGCGCCTTCGCCCATTTCGATCGCGCCGACCGCGTCCTCTTGGCCGTCAGCCGGGCCTTCGACTTCGACACGGAGGCGTTGCCCGCCAACTACCGCTACATCGGCCCACTGCTCGACGAGCCGGGCTGGTCCCGCGGGACGGAGACCGGGTGGTTCGGGGCGGGGCGGCCGCGGATCCTCGTCGCCGGCAGCACCGGCGCCCAGAACCAGACCGACCTGCTGCGCCGCGTCGCGCGCGCCGTCGGCACGGTCGAGGCCGAGACCGTCTTGACGACCGGCCCGAATGTCGGGGCAGGGGACTTGGCCGCTCCCGCCACCGTCCGCGTCGTGGCGGCCGCCTCCCACGATGCCCTCATGGCGCGGGCCGATCTGGTGGTGTGCCAGGGCGGTCACGGCACGGTCAGCCGCGCGCTGCTCCACGGCGTGCCGCTGCTGGTGATCCCGCTCGCTCGCGATCAGGCCGACAACGCCGCCCGCGTCGCCCAGCGCGGCGCGGGCCTGCGCCTTCCCGCCGGGGCGAGCGAGGCCGAGATCGCCGCGGCGGCGCACCGGCTCCTGGCGGGGCCGGGCTTCCGCAGGGCCGCCGCGGTTCTCGGAGCGGCCGTGCGGGCGGATCTCGAAGCGGGCGGTCTCGTCCGCGAGATCGTCGCGATGGTGGCGGCGCGCCGGGGTTCCGCGGATCGGGCCGTTGCTCGGGGCGGAGGCCGGCTTTGGGCCTGATCCAGGCGGCCGCGCCGGGGCATCCCCGCATCCGCCCCGGCTCGACCGCCTTCTCGGCGCTGCTCGGGCTGCTGGCGGCGCTCCCCACCTTCGGGATCGACATGATCCTGCCGAGCCTGTCGGACACGGCGGCCGCGCTGCATGTCCCGGCCACCGCGATGGGCGCGGCCATGGGCGCCTACCTGCTCGGCTTGGGCGGCGCGCTTCTGGTCTACGGTCCGGCCTCGGACCGCCTGGGCCGCAAGCCAGCGATCGTCTGCGGCTGCCTCCTCCTCATCGGCGGCAGCCTCGGCTGCGGCGCGGCGCGGACGCTGCCGCACTTCCTGCTGTTCCGGGCCCTCCAGGGGATCGGCGCCGCCGGCCCGGGCATGGCGGTCCTCGCGATGGTGAGCGACCTGTTCGAGGGCGAGGCGGCGCGCGTCCGGATGTCGTTCGTCGTCCTGACCATCAACGTGGTGCCGATGGTGGCCCCGACCCTCGGAGCCGGGCTGATGGATCTCGGCGGCTGGCGGCTGATCCACGCCGCGCCGATCGCCGCCGCCCTGGTGGCCCTGGCAGCGACCCGGCACATCGACGAGCCCCTGCGGCGCGCCTCCGCTACGGGGCCGGCGGCGGCCGGAATCCTGCGCGGCTACGGGCAGATCCTGGCGAGCCGGGTCTTCCTCGGCCATGCCCTCTGCAACGCCGCCGCGGCCGGGGCGGTCTTCGCCTACATCACCGGCTCCGCGCTGGTGTTCATCGACGCCTTCGGCCTCAGCCCGCTGGCCTACGGGCTGGTCTTCGGGGCGAGTTCCCTGTCGGTGATGGCCGGCGCCTTCCTGAATGGGCGCGGCGCGGCCCGGGGCGTCTCTCCCCCGTGGGTGATCGGCGCCGGCCTCGCCCTGGCGACCGTCTCGGCGGCGTTGCTCCTCGTCGCCGCGCTGGTTCGGCCTCCTACGGTCCTGCCGGTGATCGCCGCGATGGTGGGCGTGGCCCTGGCCTTCGGCCTCGTCTCGCCCAACGCCATGCACGGCGCGACGGAACGCAACCCGGAAGCCGCGGGTGCGGGCAGCGCCGTCGCGGTCTTCCTGCAGATGCTCGGGGCGGCCGTCGCCAGTGACCTCGTTGCCCGGTTCTTCGACGGCCGGTCCGCCCTGTCGATGGCCGCCGTGATGCTCGGCTGCTGCCTCGCGGCGACCGCTGCCTATGCCGGCCTCGCGCGCCCGGCCTCCCGCTCCCCCTCCCGGCAACACGGAAAACCCGCATGATCATCGACCCACCCCGGTGGCAGCCCGTCCACCTGACGCGCGACGGCGTCCGGCTCGCCCATATCGAGGCCGGACCGCTCACGCCCGAGGGGCATCCCCTGCTGCTGATCAACGGCTGGACCGGCGATCACGGCATCTTCACGCCGCAGATCGCGCACTTCTCGCGAACGCGTCGCGTCGTTGCGGTGAACCTGCGCGGTCACGGCGCCAGCGACGCGCCGGAGCAGGACTACACGATGGGCGGCTTTGCCGAGGACATCGCGTGGCAGTGCCGGACGCTGGGCTTGGTGAGGCCGGTCGTCATCGGCCACAGCCTGGGCGGCGCGGTGGCGCTGGAGATGTGCGGTCGCCATCCCGAACTCGCCGCCGGTCTCGTCATGATCGACACGATCGTCCTGCCGTCGCCCGACACGGCCGGCAGCGCCGATATCGAAGGTCTGCTGGCAGGCGTCGGCGGCCCGAATTATCAAGCCGTCGTGCGGGATATGGCCTGGGCAATCGGCTGCGACTACGACGATCCGGCGCGGCGGCAGGCGCTCTTCGACACGTTCATCCTCGGCCCGTGCTTGAGGACGCCGCAGCACGTGGCCTACGCGGCGCTCCGCAACATGGTGCTGCACCACGATCCCGTTCCGGCCGCGCGCGCCTGTCGCATCCCCATGGCCTATCTCTCGGCAGACGTGCCGCTGGTGGAGGCGACGCGCGACCTCGACCGGTTGCGGGAGCTTTGCCCGCAGCTCGTGACGGCCAAGACGCTGCTCGCGGGCCACTTCAACACGATCGAGGTGGCCGAACAGGTCAACGCGATGATCGAGCGCTTCCTGGCTGTCGGCTTGAGGGCCAGCGCACGGTAACCTGCTACTGCACGAACGCCACCGGAGAGGCAGGGCGGCACCCGGCCCGGATGCCATCCCGCGCCCTGCCGATCCGCGTCACGGATCCAGCCCCGACCCGTCACCCAGAAGGCGCCGCGCCGACAAGAGGACCTGGAGCGTCTGGGAACTCAGCTGCTCCTGGCGCGCCCGCCGCTCATACTGCCTCAGGCGGATGATGAGGTCGTCCTCGCCGGCTTTCCGGTGATCCATACCGTCGATCACAGACTCCGTGATCGTCCGCCTGAGCAATGTCTCGAAGACGTCGTCCATATTCGCCCGTCCTGCAACCATGAGGACTTCTCCTTCTGCAAAGCGGTGCCTTTCTCGAAGGGCCAAGTTACGGCATGATTTCGGAAGATCTGACACACGAAACGCGCGGCGCCCGACGTGCTCTTGCGCACAAGCCGGCCGATCGGGCGCCCGGCGCGCTTCCGCGTCCTGCCGTGCAGCCGGCCAGTCCGAATGTTATGATCGTAATCATCGGCCGAGCTTCCGAAATTATCCTGTAGCTCGGGCCTCTGAAAGTTCTCGCGCACCACAGAAGCGAGAATTGACAGATGAACGGGATCGAAAACCTGACGCGACCGGCCGGCTCGCCCCGGTCTCCGGACAGCGTCCCGACGCTGACGGTGGCGGAACTCGAAGCCGATCCGCACGGCGTGTTCCGCGCGTGGCGGCCCCGGCTGCCCTTCGTCGGCCATGAGGTCGCGGGCGTCCTCGTCCTCCGTTCCCGCGATGTCGACCTGCTGATGCGCGATCATCGAGCCCAGGCGACGGAGACGCTCTATCCGGAGTCGCGCGCGATCCCGGATGGCACGTTATTCGACATTTTCGCGCACGGCATGCTCACCGCCAACGGATCGGCCCATCGCCGACGTCGCTCGCCCTTCACCCGCACCTTCGCGGCCCGGCTGGTCGAGGGCCTGCGCCCCCAAATCCGCGCGGCCGCGGAGAACCTCGTCCGGGATTGGCTGGAGGAGGGGGAGGTCGATCTCGTCGAGCGCTACACCGCCCTGATTCCGGCCCAGACCATCGCCGACATCCTCGGCCTGCCGCGCGACGACATCCCCCGCTTCACGCAGCTCGCCTACGAGGTCTCGCGGGTGCTGAGCTTCACCTTCGGACCGGAGGACATTCCGGATCTCGAAGCGGCGGCGGTCGCGCTGCAGGATTACGTCGCCGCGATCCTCGAGGCGCGCCGGTCGGCGCCCCAGGACGATTTCCTGACGCGCTTCCTCGCGGAAGCGGAGGCAGCGGGCGAACTCACGCCGCAGGAGGTGGTGATCCAGCTCGTGCAGTTGATCATCGGCGGCACCGACACGACCCGGGTCGCCGGGGCCATGCAGGTGGCGCTGCTGCTGCAGCACCCCGAGCAATGGGCGGCGGTGAGCGGCGATCCCAGCCTGATCCCGGCAGCGGTGGCGGAGTCGCTCCGCTACGAGCCGAGCGTCGGGTCAGCGGGGCGGGTCGCCCGGGAGGATATCGGCCTCGACGGGCATGTCGTGCCGGCTGGAAGCCTGATGCTGCTCTCCACCCTGTCGGCACTGCGGGACGAGGCGGTCTACGCGCATCCCGGCACGTTCGACATCCGGCGCACCGACCTCCCGCGTCTGCATCCGATCTTCGGCGGCGGCGCACACCGCTGCATCGGCGAGGCCCTGGCCCGGATCGAGCTGGAGGAGGGCCTGGGCGTCCTGCTGCGCCTCGCCCCACGCCTGCATCTGACGGACGCGATGCCGGTCCTCCGGGGCCACAGCGGCATCCGCCGCATCGACGCTCTGCGGGTCGCCGCCTAGCGCCGGACCGGACGCCTTCGCCGACGTTGCAGCCGCAACCGTTCGATCGCGATCCGCAGCCACGCCGTAACGTCCGGCCCCCAGCCTCGCTCCCGGGCCTGCCGGCGATTCCGCGGCGCCCGATCTCCCCTCACCGATAGGACATGTGATGAAGGTCCTCCTCTGCTCGACGCCCGCCACGGGCCATCTCAATCCCCTCCTGGCCATCGCCCGCATGCTGGCCGAGAACGGCCACGAGGTCATGGTCCTCTCGGGCTCGGCCTTCCGCGACCGCATCACGGCGGTGGGCGCCCGCTTCGTGGCCTTGCCGGGATGTGCGGATTTCGACGGACGCGATCTCCGCGCCGTCGTACCCGAACTGGCTCGGATTCCACCCGGGCCGGACTGGCTGCGCGTCGCCATGGAACGGATCTTCGTCGACCGGATCCCCGACCAGTATCGCGGTCTGCGCGAGGCGCTGCAGGCCTTTCCGGCCTCGGTGGTGATTGGCGACGACATGTTCTTCGGCGCCCTGCCGCTTCTGCTGGGACCGCGCGCGGAGCGCCCCGCAATCGTCCTGTGCGGCACCTCGATCCTGCACTGCGCGCGGCCCGACCGGGCGCCGGCCTTTCTGGGTCTCCCGCCGGCCGAGACGCCGGACCAGGCGGCGGCCTATGAGCGGATCGCCGAGGCCTACGACGCGGCCGTCGACCGGCCGGTCGGTCTGAGCCTCGCCGCGGTGCTGGCGGAACTCAATCTGCCAGCCCCGCCCTGGCCGCTGTTCGACTCGGTGGTGCGGCTTGCAGACACCTACCTGCAGCTCAGCGTCCCGAATTTCGAATACCCTTTCGCGCGGCCGCCGACGGTGCGCTTCATCGGGGCCCTGCCGATCGTCCCGGGACAGGCGGCGGCCCCGCCCTGGGCAGCCGACCTCGACGGCACTCGCAAGGTCGTGCTCGTCACGCAGGGCACGGTCGCGAACCACGATTTCGGCCTCCTCGTCGGCCCCGCGCTCCAGGCCCTCGCCGATGAGCCCGACATCCTGACCGTGGTGACGGGGGGCGGACGGGGGCTCGACGCCATCCCGGGCCCGATCCCGGCCAATGCGCGGCTCTCGCCCTACCTGCCCTTCGAGTGGCTGCTGCCCCGGATCGATGCCATGGTGACCAATGGCGGCTACGGCAGCGTCAACCAGGCCCTGAGCTTCGGCATCCCCCTCGTCGCCGCCGGCCTCACCGAGGACAAGGCCGACGTGAACGCCCGCATCGCGTGGTCGGGGGCGGGGATCGACCTCGCTGCGAACGACCCGACCCCGGAGGCGATCCGGAAGGCGGTGCGGATCGTGCTCGACGCGCCTCACCATCGCCGGGCGGCACGGCGCCTCGCCGCCGAATTCGCCACCTACGACGCGAACGCCGAAATCCTTCGGCTCCTGGCCCAATATGGAGGCGGCCGCGTGCGCAGCGCCGCCTGAGCGTTAACCGGAGCTGGCGGAGGGCCGCTCCCGGAAGAACGGCAACCTCATCCGCGCATCACGGCACCCGGCCGACTGGACCGGGTGCCATCCGCGTATTGCTAGACTCTAGCATAAATCAAATCAGACCTTGTTCGGCAAGAAACTCAACTCAATTCTACCGATACCGCCCTGTTTCTGCTGTCATCATTTCTGGATCCGACGACATCGCATTGAAAGATCGGGCACCTACTCCGGCGGCTCCATACTCTGGAGCATGAGATTATGATCGATGACTGGATGAAAGCCGCGGCGGGCGCGGCGATCGGAGCTAGTCTTGCGGCCTTGACGACCCCGACGGCCGCGGAGGCGCAGCCGGTCCCGCGCTTTGCGCAGCCCGACGTTCCGAGCCCCTCCGCGATCAGCCGGCCTCTCCCGTTCTGGACGCATCGGGATCTCCGTTCTCCCGCGGTGGAGCGCGAGCACATCCGGGCCCAGCGGGTCATCAACCGCATCTGCACGGGCTGCTGATGCCGGAGATGCCCCTTCGGGAGCCTCCCGCGGAGACGGCCGGCGCCTTTCCCTGGCTCCGACGGGCGGGCAGAGGGGGCCCCAATCCCGTCCGCCGACGCTTCGCCGTAGCGGCGGGACGCGGCCCGCTCCTTGCCGCGGCGCCGATGCCGCTGCTTCTGGGGCTCGCGGCCGCGACCACGCCGGAGCCCGTCACCCTCGGTCTCGCCGGCCTCGCCCTGGCTTGCCTCTCGCTGCGGGTGCAGCGCCTGCGCAGGTCCGCACGGGCCGCGACGCGGCACCGGAACAACCTCGCGCGTCTGACCGCACCGGCGATCGCCCGACTGATCGCCGAGACCGGTTCCGCGGCCCCGCGGGCCGGCTGGGAGCAGGAGGCGACGGTGCTCTTCGCGGATATCCGCGGCTTCACCCGTCTTTGCGAGGGCCTGGCACCCGGCGACGTCGCCGCCTTCCTCGCCGATTTCCGGACCCGCGCCGCGGGCGCGATCGAAGCGGCGGGCGGACTCATCGACAAGTTCGTTGGAGACGAGGTGATGGCGCTATTCGGCGTGTCCGATACAGCCCCCGGAGACGGCGACCGCGCTGTCGCGGCGGCGCGTGCCCTCGCAGCCGCGATGGCGGCCTGGAGCCGGGATCGGGCTCAGGCCGGTCTTCCGCCGGTCCGGCTCGGCATCGGGCTGCACCGCGGCCCGGTCTTCATCGGCATCATCGGGACAGAGCGCGTCGAGTTCACGGCGGTGGGCGACACCGTCAACGTTGCGCGCCGCCTGGAACAGATGACCCGCACGCTACCCTGCGACTGCCTCGCATCGGAGGCCGCGGTCCAGGATGGGACGTCCAGCGAGGCACGGATCGTGGCCGTCAGGGCCGTGCGCGGGGCACGTGCCGTCCTGCGCCTGTTCACCCTCCGGCTCGATACCGGCGAAGGCGCGGATCGATGACAGGGGCAGCAGGGTTCGCGCCTTCATCAATCCGATCCAGGGGCTTGAGCGCTTGCTCCACCTCTACGACGGCGTGCGACCCGAATGGGGGGATGCGCGGTCGGCGATGGTCGATCTTGCCTGGATCGACGGGGTACCGGGATCTGTCAGCCGCGAACGCGGCAGTCTCCTTCGGACGACGGCGATTGCGATCGGGAACGGCCGGATCAACGCCATCCAGATCACGGGCAGCCGCCATCGCAGTCAATCGGGACGGGGATGCATTCCGACAATGTGCTCCCGCCCCGCGATGCGGCCGCTGGGCCGGGGCGGCCCCGACGGGACAACTTCGACCCTCATCCGTCTTGACGATCCGCGCCGCTGACGGGCTTCCATAGCGCGCGGCGGGATCTCGCAACGCCGCAAGGGGAGTGATCAACTGTGCCGGCGCGTGCCCTCGTCCTGTTCCCCGATCCCCGTCTCATGCGTCCGGCCGCCCCGGTCGACGATTTTGGGCCGACCCTGACGGCCCTTGCGGACGATGTTCGGGACACGCTCATGGCCGCGAGCGCCATCGGCCTGACGGCCCCGCATATCGGCGTGGCTGCACGGCTCATGGTGGTCAGGATATCGCCGGACGAGAACGCGCGCGTCTACGTGAACCCCACCGTTTCCTGGGCTTCTCCGGACACGGCGGTCCACGACGAGGGCAGCGTCAGCATGCCGGGGGTGCGCGAGCGGGTCACCCGGGCCGCCCGTGTTCGCCTGAGCTACCGCGACCTCGATGGGTCAGCCCACGAAGAGGCGGTGGAGGGCTTTCCGGCCGCGGTCATCCAGCACGAGATCGATCAGCTCGACGGCGTATTCTGGATCGCCCGCTTGTCGCGCTTGAAGCGTGATCGACTCGTGAAACGCTTTGCGAGGCTGAAGTCCGCTTAGTCCCGTCCGGCTCCGCATCAGCGTGGCCCGGGCGGGACAGGCCAGCCTGCCCGTTCCCGAGGCGGAACATCTGCTAAGCATGGTGTGTTGCACACCCCAGCTCTGCGCCTCTCAGCGCAGGCGCCCCTCCATCGTGCCCAGCGGCAATGGTCCAACAGGACCGCGCGCAGGGTGTCAGATCAACCCGCGTGAAGGGTCGTGACCGTGCCGAATTCACGGCAGCCGCTTCAGTCTTCCACCGCCGCCAGTGCGCCGCTTGTGAGCCTGCGGCATGGATCGGGGCAGCTGTTCGAGAGTGAGCGGCGCCTCAATGCAGTCCTCGACAATGCCTCCGTGTCGATCTTCCTGATGGATGACCGGCAGCACTGCATCTACATGAATCGGGCCGCCGAGCAGTTGACCGGATGGACGCTTCAGGAGGTTCTCGCGCGCGACTGCCCGCTGCACGACATCGTCCATCACACCTACCCGGACGGACGCCCCTTCCCGCTGGCGGAGTGTGCGATCGATCGTGCCTTCCCGGAGAACAACCAGGAGCGGGGCGAGGAGGTGTTCGTGCACAAGGACGGGCACTTCTTCCCCGTTGCGTTCACCGCCAGCCCGATCCGGGATGATGCGGCCAACATCATCGGCACGATCATCGAGGTCCGCGACATCAGCGAGGAGAAGGCGGCGGCCGAGCGCCAGCACCTGCTGCTCAACGAGCTGAACCACCGGGTGAAGAACACCCTTGCCATCGTGCAGTCGATTGCCGCGCAGACCTTTCGCGGACAGACGGACCAGACGGCGCGGGCCGTTTTCGACGCCCGGATGGCCGCGTTGTCCAACGCCCACAACGTGCTGGTCGAGGACAATTGGGAGAGCGCGAGCCTGCGCAGCGTGGTCGACCGCGCGCTGGCCCCCCACCTTTTGGCGGAGATCGACGTTGAGCGCTTTCAGCTACAAGGGCCGGATGCGCGGCTGCATCCCAAGGTGGCAGTGACACTCACGATGGCGCTGCATGAGTTGATGACCAATGCCGCGAAGTACGGTGCGCTGTCCACGCCAGAAGGCCAGGTTGCAGTGACTTGGTCCCTGCGTGACCTGGATGTCGGCCGTCAGCAACTCGACCTGCTCTGGGAAGAACGGGGCGGCCCCGCGGTCACACCGCCAACCCGCAAGGGGTTCGGTTCGCGGCTTATCGAGCGGCAATTGCCGCTGGAGTTCGATGGCAGCGCCGCGCTCACCTATGCGCCGGCAGGCCTGACCTGCCAATTGCACATCCCACTGACCCAGCTCGGTTGGGTCGGCCAGGAGACGCTCGCGGGGCTGCGCGCTCCATGACGCCATTGGCTGGACGCCGGGTACTGCTGGTCGAGGACGAGAGCCTCGTCGCCATGCTAGCCGAGGACATGCTGCTCGACCTGGGCTGTGAGGTCGTCGTAGCCATGCGCCTCGACAAGGCCTTGGCGCATGCCCAGGCTGAGGATTTCGATCTGGCGGTGCTGGATGTGAACCTTGGCGATGCGCGCAGCTATCCGGTCGCCGATCTGCTGCTGGAGCGCTGCACGCCGTTCCTGTTCGCGACCGGGTATGGGCAACACGGCCTGGACGCGGCCTATCGAACTGTCCCGGTGCTTCAGAAGCCCTACCAGGCAGCGCCGCTGGAGCACCTGCTCGTCCGCCTGCTCAACGGTGAGGGGCGAGACCGCACGGCTGCGGCAGGTCTGCCGCCGTCATGCCGCTGTCCGGCGACTGAACCCGCGCCCAAGCAATTCCGGGCCGATCCTGTCCGTTGAGATCATCAGGCTGACGTGGAGCCAGCACCGAGAGAACCATAACGGTGGGGACCGCGATGATCGATCTCAACACGGCAACGGCCGAGGAACTGGACCGCGTGCCGGCGCTGAAGGGCCACGGCTTCGAGATCGTGCGCTATCGGGAGGAACGCGGCCGTTTCACAATCCTGCGGCAGCTCGACGAGGTTCCGGGCCTCAGCGGCAAGACCGACGGCCTCGCGGATCAGATCACGGTCGCGGCAAGCTCTTGACCCATGAGAGGGCCCTTCCTGCGCATGCAGAGAAGGCTGCAACCGTGCGCTGCGACCTATCGATCGCGCGCTCTGGGTCGCGGGTCCTGCCCCGATGCATCGCGGTCGCGTCCGTCCCGGCCGACCGCGCCGCCCTGGGTCGATCTCGGCTGACATGCTTTCGCCGCCTGTCCGTGTGATGGGCTGTGCGAGCGGCAAGACTGCCTCGCGGACCGATCTCGCCCGCACCAGCCCGAGCTTCGAGTAGCAACGATGAACATGCAGGTCGAGAAAGCCCAGGGCCGGCCTCTGAAAGGCATCGACCGGAACACCGTGATCGCGCAGTCGCTGCGGCAGTTCGCGCGCCTGCCCGGCCTTCCCGACACCAAGAAGGGCGTGCGCTCGTATCAGAGCCACGTCAAAAGCGATCCCTGGCTGCCGCTGCTCTTCGTCATCTGCTTCGTCCTGCCGACCCTGGCCGGCGCGATCTATTACGGCCTGATCGCCTCCGACCGCTACGTGACCGAGGCGCGGTTCGCGATCCGTCCGACCGTCGGGACCGCCGACAGGGCGACGCCCGATACGGTCGGCACGAACGCGGGCGTGATCAAGGCGACGGTCGCCCAGGAGACGCTGATCGCACAGGAATACATCCATAGCCGGCCGATGGTCGAAGCCGTCTCGGCAGAACTTCCGATCCGCGAATGGTATGGCCGGGACGACATCGACATGTTCTCCCGCTTCAACCCGGAGAAGCCGATCGAGAAGTTCCTGCGGTACTGGACGCGTCGCGTCGACGTCGACGTCGAATCCGCGTCCGGCATCATGTCGCTCTCTGTCGAGGCCTTCGACCCCGACGAATCGCTTGCCATCACCAAAGCGGTGATGGCCGATATCGAGCGGATGTTGAATGACCTCAGCATGAGGTCCCGCCAGGATGCCCTGGATGTGAGCACGCGTGTCCTGAAGCTCGCCGAGGAGCGGGAGGCCAAGGCCAATGCCGCCCTGAACGAGCTGCGCAACCGTGAGGGGGTGCTGGACGTCATCAAGTCGAACACCGCCACCATCAAGTCGGTATCGGAACTGCGGGAATCGCGCACCAAGCTCGCCGTGCAGTTAGCGGTGCTTCAGCGGGATCTCGGCCCGCAATCCCGCAGCATCATCGACCTGAAGCAGCAGATCGCCGATCTCGACACGAATATCGCGAAGGTTCAGCAGCAGCTGGCCGGCACCGCGCCGACGGAGAAGCGGCGCCTGTCGGACGCGCTCACGCGGTTCGAAGGTCTGGAGCACGAGCGCGAGAACGCTGAGAAATATCACCGCGATGTCCAGCTGGCCTATGACCGGGCCCGCATCGTGGCCCAGCAGCAGGTCGTGGCCCTGGTACCGATCGTCGAGCCCATCAAGGCTGGATCTTCGACCGAGCCGCGACGGATCCTGATGACGAGCATCATCACCGCCGCCGCCGCCGTGCTGTTCGCGGCCGCGATGTTCACTCGGCGTATGCTCATGAATTGACGGTGCCCGGATCGGGGCACGCCCGCGCACGGGCCTGTCCGCATCGGCTACGAAAAGGCCCGCCGCGGCGAACCGGGCGGGCTGAGGGAGTGCTTGGGAGGAAGCGAGACCGTAACGCGCTCTCGACTGGCATGCCAGTTGGCGGAGCGCAGGGCTGGGCTGCGAAATCTCTTGGTCTTCCGGAGGAATACGCGGCCGTCGTTCTCGTTGATCCAATCGGATATGCGGGTCGTGGGACCGCCGACGCCCCGACGGCATCGGGCCGCACAGTCAAGCTTGCCGGTCGGCTCTACAGAAGGCGCAGCGGCCGACCTGTGGAGCCAGCCCTACTTCATCGCCTTCCGCTTCGGTGCGATCCTAGGCCGCCGCCGCTTGGAGCCGGGTTCGCCGCTCGAGACCGTCGATCGTCGCGGTGAGCAGGGACTCGAGTACGTCGCATGCGCCCGGCGGCTCGGCACAGGCCGCGCTTCGGGCGGCCTCCTCAATGGTGCGCAGCCGTGCGACGAGCGCGCGCGCCCCGACATTCGCACTCATCGACCTAAGGCTGTGTGCGGCCCTGGCGATGGCCGGCTGATCCGAGGCGGCGAAGGCCGATCTGAGGATGGCGAGCGCCACCGGGCCCTGCTCCCGATACAGGTCGAGGACGCGCTCGAGAAAGGCGCCGTCGCCCAGGCCGAGCAGACCGTCCAGGACCTCGGCGTCGAGAAGGTCGTCGGCGGCCGGTGCCTCGGGTGGTGCGGCGACCGGTGCGCCAAGCTCCGCCATGCCCGTTTGCGCTGCGGCGGCAGATCCCGTGTCCCGGAGCGCCGGAACATGCGCCTGCAGGAGGTCGGCCAATTGCCGCAGCGTGAACGGCTTCAGGAGCGTTCCGTCCATGCCGGCGGCCTCCGCGGCCTCCGCGGCCTCGCCAAGAACGTGAGCCGTGAGCGCGACGATCGGAATGCGCCGCCCCGTGGCCACCTCGCGCTGTCGGATCGTTCGCGCAGCCGTGAAGCCGTCGAGGACCGGCATGCTGCCGTCCATCAGGATCAGGTCGAAGCGCCGCGCTCCAGCGGCCGCCACCGCCGCGGCCCCGTCCTCGACGGTCACGACCTCGGTCACGCCGCAGCGGGCCAGCGCCTCGAGGGCGACCTCACGGTTGACCGCGCTGTCGTCGGCGACGAGCACCCGCGCAGCCGGAAATTGCGGGAGCCGGTCGGCCGCGACGGCGCCCGCGCTCGACGACGCGAAGGCGCCGCCCGCGGTCAGCGCCGCGAGGAGGGGCTGCCATTCCGCCTGGGTCACGGGCCAGCGCAGCACCGCGTCGGCGAGGCCAGACCGAAGCGCTTGGTCGGCTACGACGTCATCCGGCCCCGCGAGGACCAGCACACGCTCGGCCCGGTCCGGCCGGCGTCCTGCCACCACGAGGGCGGATGCATCGAGGATCCAGTGGGCGGGAGCGCCGCTATCCGCCGTGACCAGTACGAAGCCGGCCGTCCTCAGGCTGGCCGCAAGGGCAGACCGCGTGGCTGGAGCGGCCATGTCCAGCGCGATCGCGGCCGGCACCGCGGTGCGGCGCAGGATCGGGCGGGCGGGTTCTGCGACGGTCACGGGGATACGCGCGCTGAAGGTCGAGCCAGTGCCGACGCGGCTTTCCACCGCCACGGTGCCGCCCATCGCGGCGATGATCTGCCGGGCGATCGACAGCCCAAGGCCGGTGCCGCCGAAGCGGCGGGTCGTCGATTGGTCGGCCTGCGAGAAGGCCGAGAAGATCGTGGCCAGCTTGTCCTGGGGGATGCCGATCCCGGTATCGGTCACCGCGATGACGAGGCATCCGTCGTCGGCATCGATCGCCATCCGGACGGCGACGTGCCCGGCCTCGGTGAACTTCAGCGCGTTCGACACGAAGTTGCTCACCACCTGCCCCAGGCGGACCGGGTCGCCGAGGATCGCCTGGGGTACCTCCGGCGCGACCTCGGCCGCGAGGTCGAGCCCGGCCGCCCGGGCTCGCTCGGCGAAGAGCGTCACCACCGTGTCGGCGATCTCGGCGGGGCTCAGGGGCACGCACTCGAGATCGAGCTTACCCGCCTCGACCTTCGCGAAGTCGAGGATGTCGTTGATGATCGCCAGGAGCGACCTTCCCGAGCGGGCAATGACCTCGGCGTAGCGGCGCTGGCGTGCGGGCAGGTCGGAACTCGCCAGCAGCTCCGCCATGACCAGGACACCGTTCATCGGCGTCCGGATCTCGTGGCTCATCGTCGCCAGGAAGGTCGACTTGGCAGCGTTGGCGGCGTCGGCCGCCTGCTTGGCCTCGCTCAGATCGGCCGTCCGGGCCTGGACCTCCGTTTCGAGGAGGGCGGTGTGGGTGGCGAGGCGATGGTCACGCTCGTTGACCGCAGAGAGCAGATCGTTGAAGGTGCGCGCCAACGCGCCGACCTCGTCGTCGCCCCCCACGGGCGCGCGCTGCGCGTAGTCGTGGCGCAGGCGCACCGCCTCCATGGTGCGGGTGAGGGCGGCCAGCGGGCGTGTGACGCTGCGCTGCAGGTAGACCGAGACACCGATCCCGATCGCGACGGCTAGCAGCGCCGCCAGCGCGGCGTTCTGCGCCGCCGCCCAGATGTGGCCGAGGATGTCGTCGGTCTCGCCGATCAGCACGACCCGGCCGACGGGGCGCCCGTTCTCCAGGATCGGCGCGGTCGCCTGAAGGCTCCGGGTAGCGAGGAGGTTCAGGAGAGAGAGATCCGCGCCGTCCAGGGCGGCGTCCTGTGTCAGGCGAAGGCCGAGGCCCTGCTCCGCGAGGATGGACCCGTCCGGCCGCTCGATCGCGCCGTAGACGATGGACGGCACCTTGCCGATGGCCCGCAGCGACGCGGCCGCGGCGTCGGCATCGTTTTCGGCCGTGGCTCGGGCACCGCCATGCGCGAAGACCTGCGCGACGGCCTCCAGAGCCGCGTGCTTGTCGGCGGCATAGCGGGCGACTTCACGCCAGACCGCCAGGGCGGCGGCCAGGACGAGCGCCGCCGTGACGGCGCCGGTCACCGCCAGCGCCAGCCGGCCGGCCAGAGAGCGTCTCGGCCTGAGCCACGCGAGATGCACGCTCTACTCCTTCAGGCGGCCCGGACAGGCCCGATCGCGGGGAGGGGTGGCAAGAGACCCTATCAGGCGGCCGCGCGGAGGCAGGTTCGCGTCACCGCGTCCCAGCCCGCCAGGAAGGCATCGACGCAGCGCGGGTCGAAGTGGCGGCCGGCTTGGTCCGCCACGAAGGTCCGCGCGCGCTCGAGGGGCCAGGCCGCCTTGTAGGGCCGCTCGGTCACCAGGGCGTCGAACACGTCCGCCACCGCCACGATGCGGCCGGAGAGTGGGATCGCCTCGCCGCTGAGGCCTTTCGGGTAGCCGGTGCCGTCCCAGCGCTCGTGGTGGGTCTCGGCGATCTCGGCGGCGAGGCGCACGACGTCGGAGGTGCTGCCCTCCAGGATCCGCCGGCCGCGCTCGGCATGCTTCTCCATCTCGGCGCGCTCCTCGGAGGTGAGCGGGCCCGGCTTGAGCAGGATCGCGTCGGGAACGCCGATCTTGCCGACATCGTGCATCGTGGAGGCAAGCTTCAGGATCCGGATCTCCGCCGGATCGAAGCCGAGGTTCCCAGCGATGACGCCCACATAGCCGGCCACCCGGGCGATGTGATCGCCGGTATCGGTGTCGCGGTGCTCGGCGGCGCGCATGAGGAGGGCGATGATCTCGCGCTCCCGCGCCTCGATGACCGCGACCGCCGCCGCGACCTCGCGGGCGAGACAGGCGGCCCGGTCCTGCTCCTGCCGGTGGGCCGCGCTGATCTTCATCAGGTTCGTGATGCGCGCCTGGATCTCGACAGGATCGCAGGGCTTGCCGAGGAAGTCGGTGGCGCCGGCGCGCAGGGCCTGGTGGCGCAGGCTGCGCTGGTCGAGACTCGTCACCATCACGATCGGCACATGCGCGAAGCCCGGGATCGTCCGCGCAGCCGCGATGACGTCGAGGCCGGTCAGACCGGGCATGTCGTAATCGGTGACGACGACCCCGATCCGCTCGACATTCGCCCGCAGAAAGTCGAGCGCCGTCACGGGGCTCGTGAAGGCGACCGGCTCGCAATCGGCCACGGGCTTGAGCGCCTGCATGATCAGCAGGTTGTTCATCTCGGAATCGTCGAGGATCAGCGCGAGCACCGTTTCACTCCCGAGCGTCAAGCCATCGACGAAGGGGCGGCATCGCGTCCTCCACTATTGCGACAGCAGCAGCTTACCCGACAGGGGGCCGACCCCTTTGGGCACCGGCACGCTGGTCGAGTCGTAGTTCGCGTTCAGGTACAGGTTCGGGCCCTGGTAGAGATTGACCTGCTGAGCCACGATCACCGTGTAGGCGGACTGGTCGGAGACGGGCTTGCTCGCGTCGATCACCACGCGGCCGGCCGGCAGGTAGAGCGTGCCCAGCATGGTCCGCGCGTTGTCGCTGATGATGCGGTAGGTGCGCATGGGCCTGGTCGCCGCAAGCGGCGGCGGCGTTGGGGCGATCGGGCTCAGCACGTCCCCCAGAACCGCCGTGGTTGGATCCACGGGATCGCTGACCGTGCGGTCCTCCATCATCAGAAGGCCCGCCATGGGTCCGGTGGTCGGCGCCGACAGGCTGACCGTGGTCTTCTTGTCGAAGACGAGGCCGGCCCTGTCGCCGGTGAAGTAGAAGGCGACGTCGGTTCCGGCCATCGCGGCATTCTTGTCGACGATCAGCGGACCGTCCTTCATCACGTAGGTGCCGGCGCGCAGCGTCACGGACGCGTTCTTGGTGATATGCAGGCCGCCGCAATAAGTCCCTGGATCGAGGGTGGCGCTCTGGTCGACGAGATTGCCGCTGGTGTCGCGATTGCTGTTGGCTGAGGACGGGATCGACGAGCATGCGCCGATCGGCGGAGGCGCCCTGTCCTTCAGGGGGTCCTGGATAGGCGGACAGCCCGTCTGCGGCGGCGGCGCGAAATTCGCGCGCGCGCCGTCGAAGCCGCCCGAGGAGCAGATCGTCTGAGCCCGGGCATAGGCGCTGTCCATGCCGACCATGCCGCGCGGGCTCAGCGAGTTGCTGTAGAGCGAGCAATCCAGGGCGGTGACCTCGGCGCTCTTCTCCAGCTCGAAAGCTCCGGGGGCGAGGGGGTCCAGCGTCAAAAGGCACAGGCGCATCTTGCCGACGACGCTGGCCTTGGAGCGAACCGCGACCTTGACGGTCGGCACTCCGACAAAGCCGCCGAAGGCGAGCTTGACGGTCTCGTCGACCGTCACGGCAACGCTGGTCTTGTCGTCCGCGACGTCGACCCGGAGGGCATAAGGGCTCTCTTGTCGCGGCACCGCCTGAGCCTGAATCGTGTCGACCACGATGCTCTTGGCCGCCGTCGAGGTGGAGACGGCAAGTTTGAGGTAGTTGCCCGCCGCCAGGACGCCGGCATCGGCCGCGTTCTGGAGCTGGCTGCGCCGGGCGGCGAGGCGGGCGTAGTCGACGCCGCCGCCGGTCAGGCCGAGCAGCACCACGGCGCTCAAGCCGAAGGTCAGGGCTACCGAGCCGGACCGGTCCGCCAGGGCGCGCGAACCGATACGGAGCGCTCTCCAGAAGGCGGAAATGGGCTGTTCTCCCTGGAGGATCGGATCGGCTAAAGCAGCGGCTTCAGCCGCCCGCCCGAAGGTTTAGGGCCCAGCTCCTAAGAATCCGTCGCGCTGATGCCCCACAAAGCTATCGTGGCTCGAACGAGCCTTGTTTCAGTGTAAACAAATTCTAAACGCGGCCCTGTTGAAGCCCGGCGCTGCGCGAATAGCTGATTGTGTGGTATTCCTCAAGCTGATCGAGTCCGGCAATACATATAAACGAGGCGCACACGACAAGATAGTGGAGGAGTTTTGATGCGCCCCGGGAAAGGCGGCAAATAGCACTCGGATTCGAACGGTTTTTAAACGGCCGCACGGGTACCGTGTTTTGCCCGCGCCACTGTGGCGGGACGGCGGCAGGCTCAGGACCTGCAGAGTTCGTGTGTCATGATGGGCATCTTGCGACGCCGCGCGACTGTCCGCCGTCCACGCAAATCCGGCAGCCGTACCGGCATGGCTGGACGCGTCGGGCGGTTCGCCGGCCATCGGGCCGGTGCCTCAGCGGTTGAGTTCGCGCTTCTGGCCGCACCGTTCCTGGCGCTTCTGGGCGTCGTAGCGGAATCCGGCGTCGTAGCCATCGAGCAGCAGACGCTCGACATCGCGGTCGACCGCAGCGTCCGACAGTTGCGCACCGGCACCTTTCACGACGGGTCCGACGGCAGCGATCCGAGCCAGCGCCTCCGCAAGATCGTCTGCGCCGGCCCGTCGGCGTTGTTCCCCTGCGCCGATCTGCGCCTAGACGTATCGCGAGCAGCCTCGTACTCGACGTCGCAACCGGCGGAGCCGTTCGACAAAACCACGAAGACCTGGGCGACCGGCTTCGGCACGCGGTTCGAATGTCCCCAGGGCGGCGATACGATAACAGTCCGGGTTGCTGTCCCCGTGATGCGCCTGTTTCGAATGCTGGATTTCACCGGTCGGATCATGTCCGACAAGTCGCAGCTGTTGGTCACGACCGAGATCTTCAGGGCCGAGGATTACGAGCCCAAACCGTGCTGACTGGTCGTCTCCGCGCCGGCCTGATCCGCCTCATCGGCAACCGGGACGGCGTCAGCGCGATCGAGTTCAGCATGATCGCCCCGATCCTGCTGCTGATCCTGATGGGATCGATCGAACTGCCTCGCGCCTACATGATCGGCAAACGCCTCGACAATGCAACGGCCACGATGGCGGATCTGATCTCCCGTGGCAGCTACGCCGACCTCAAGCCGATCTTCGCCGCGACGGGCGCGATCTCGAACCCCTACGACGTGAGCAGTGCCAGCATCGTGCTGACGGCGGCGGGCACCTACAGCAACGGCAGCTCGCCGACGACCAAGGTCTGCTCAAGTGCTGAATCCAACGGCCAAGCCTACACCGCCGGCGCCTCGCTGGGGGCACCGCCCGCCGGAATGACCCGGAACGGCGACCGCTTCGTCATGTCGGAAGTGACGATGGTCTATCGTCCGATCTTTCCGGTCCTCTCGAAAATGACCAGTTGGACCTTCCGATACAAGAAGGTCTGGCCGATGCGCGGTGGCGATATCTACAACGGACAGAGCGAAGTGGTTCTGCCCGGCGGCAAGCCCTGCCCAGCCTGACCGGCGGGCACACAGATTCCGGGCGGACGCGTGCCGGACCGGATTTGCTGCCGGCGCCACTGGATCATCCGGTGGCGCCGGATCATGGCCACGGCCCGCTTCAGCGGGTCGAGACCGCGGCGGCGACGACCCGCCGCGAGGCCGGGCTCGCGGGGACGAGGCGCGGCGTCGTGCTCAGCTCGGAGGCCGGCCTGACGGCGGCCGTGGGACGAGCCTGCTCACGATAGATCGGCGGTGTCAGCGCAATGGTCTCATCGGCCAGGGCGGTGCCGATCATCGGAGCGGCGGCGAGGGCGGCGATAACGATGGTGCGAATGGTCATGGTGTGACAACCTCTCGTTGTCCGGGTCCTACCCGGCTTCGAGGGGTTATCTACGTTGCGGAGCAACATGATCCAAACAAATGCGATCGATACTCCATATTGATCTCGTCGATATGGAGGCGAGATCGTCGGATCTAGGTCGAGTCTGGAATCCGCGTGGCTCGCATTCTGCATGTCCTCGCTCATGCACCGCGCTGGTCGTGGAAGAGGGAAGCCGCGCCAGACCATAACGGGTGACGGACAGCGCAAACGGAACACCCAAGTTAATACAAAATTAAAACTCACCCGCGAAGGTCGGGACCGCGGCCTAAAATCCGTTAACCGCCAGTGGCTTAGCACGTAAAATTTTATCTTTCGCGCGGAAGGAGACAACCCGTTGCTGGTTGCTGCCCTGCTCTTTGCGGTGGGCATGTGGGAGGGCTGGCGGTATCGGGCAGCGGTTTTGATGGCCAGCTCGATGCTGGTCAGCCTCGCTTGGCTGAGCCTCTGGGTCTTCGTCTGGGCACATCTCGACGCCGAGAAGATCCTGCTGTTGTTTGCCTATCTGACAGCACTTCAGGCTGGTTACCTCGTCGGGGCCTATCTGAGCGCCGACACCGATCCGAACCGCTGACCGGATCTGTGGCGATGTTGAGGAGGAATCGGGAATGCCAGCGGCCGTCCGCGGCACCGGCCGGCTGCCTACCGTTCAGCGGCCGAACTCGACCGGAATGCTGAGATCGACGATCCCGGCCTCACCCAGGAGTGCGGCGGGCGGCACGGGGGCCGGGCTGATCCTCTGCACGGCGCGGAGCGCGCGCTGATCGAGCTTCGGCGAGCCCGAACTCTGCTCGATCTCCGCGGCCTGCACCGCCCCGTCCGGGGCGATCTGCACATGGACGAGTACGGTTCCACGACCCCGGCCGGGAGCCTGTCGGGTCTCGGCACGGTCGGCGGCATCGATCCGTGTGACGAGTTCCGAGAGCCACGCTCGCGCGGCCGGTCCCGGGGCGCTCCGCGCCCCAGCCACCCCGGGTGCCAGGATCAGGCCGAATACGACGGAAGCGGATTTGACGACGCGCGGCGACATGGGAAAAGGGCGGCTCCCTGAGCCTGGATCGAGGGCCGACCCTACCCGCAGAGGCGGGTCTCCTGCGACCCCGATCACCGGTCGCCGTCACGAGACTGCGGTGGATTTCCGGCCCTTCGGGCCCGCGGCGGCCAGCATGACGTCGTCGCTGCCGACCTCGATACCGGTATAGCCCAGCATCTCCGCGAGCTGCGTCCGGGCCCGCCAGACCCGGCTCTTCACGGTGCCGATCCGGCACTGCATGACGGCGGCGGTCTCCTCGTAGGTGAGGTTCTCGATTGCCACGAGCACCAGCGCCTGCCGCATCGGCGGCGCCAAGCGGTCGAGGGCAGCCTGCACGTCGCTCAGGTCGAGATGGCCCCCTTGCTCGGGCAGTGACACCATCCGCTCCGCCTGGGCGCCATCCTCGTCCTGCACCTCGCGCCCGCGCTTGCGGTGCTCGTTGTAGAACTGATTGCGCATGATCGTGAACAGCCAGGCTTCCAAGTTCGTGCCCGGCGCGAAGCTGGCACGGGAGCGCCAGGCCCGCAGAAGCGTGTTCTGCAACAGGTCGTCGGCACCGACATGGCTACGCAGAAGCGAGCGCGCGAAGCGCTGTAGGTTCGGCACCATGGCCAGGAGCGCAGTCTGGAACGCCTTCTCGCGGCCGTCCTGCACCCGGCCGAAGGCGCCGTCCAGCAACCTCAGCAGTTCGGCGAAGCGATCCGCGATGGTTGGCTCGACGTTATCCTGCGCGTAGGTCGCCGCAAGCAGATGGCCGAGATGATACTGCACGCTGTCCGGGAGCCGGGGCGCCTGCGTGTCGATTGTATCAGCGTCGAGCGAGAGTTCGAGCATGATAGCCGATCACCTGAATGGGATGAAAATGCGAGCGCTGCTACTAATCCCTGATCACACTAAATCTGCCGCAACATAGATCAGCGGCCCGGCATATATCCGAACGGATATATGCTTGATTCTCCGACAATCGCGCCAGATATGGAAACAGGAAAAGGGGCTTCGGTGAGGACATACGTGCCGGAAAACTGCTCACTGCGCATCCGGATCTGCGGCAGCGCATTCAATAATTTCGCCACTGCGAAGGGGGATCCTGACCGTAGCGTGGGTCCGACCGACCGGACCGGAGGTTCGCGCCTATGACCAGGCTCTCGGATCTCGAGCACGACCCTGCTTTCCAAGAGGCTGTCCTCGCAGTACGGGGTGCGGCCAGCACCTTGAGCGGCCGGGCCGTGACCGTGGAGGAGGCACGCTTCCTCGTCGGCATCGCCCTGACCACCTTCGCCCATGCCGGTGGCCTTGAGGAGCCGAGCCGGAGCCGGCTCGCCCGCTTTTCGGAGCGTATCGGGCCGGGCACGGTCGTCGAGACGCTGACCAAGCACTGAGCTGCAGACCAAACGAGGCGCTGGGGCCGGCGACCCGCACGCCTAACCGGCCTCCGCCATCGCGGCCCGCAGAACCCGGAGGAGGTCCGCCATCACCGCCTCCCGGTCCTGATCGCGGGCAGCCAGGCGGAGCCCCTCGGTGACATGCTGGTCGATGATCAGCAGGCCGACTTCGCGCAGAGCCGCCGTCATGGCCCGGATCTGTTGGATCTCGTCCAGGCAGTGCCGGTCGGCCTCGACCATCGCCCGCAGGCCCCGAACTTGTCCCTCGATCCGCCCCAGCCGCCGGATCAGCGGCGTGCGCTCCGCCTCGGTTCGGACGAGACAGACACGACCATCGACGACTGTGCCGCTTGTCACCGTTCTGCAAGCCACTTGTTTTGGGTCTACGCCCGCGTCGTTGCACGCCGGGGCATAGCCCTCTCCGATGGAGGCGCCCCGGCCGGGAGGCGGACCGGCCGGGGCGCCGAGCCGATCAGCCGATCTGCTGGGATTGCGCGCCGCTGTCGGGGCGTGCCGGGCCGAGTACCGGCTCCTCGCCCATCGGCTGGTTCTGGACGACGCTGAACTCGCCCTTGCCGTCGAGCGACGGGCCTTGTGTCCAGCGGCCGGCCGGGGGCGGTGAGCCATCTGCCGACGTCGAGAAGAAGTTTTAGTTGAACTTCTGGTTCTCCTCGCTCTGCGGGAAGGAGTTCGGGATCGGCAGCGTGCCTTCGTGGCCGCCGAGTTCCTCGATCACCGACAGCCATTGCTGCTGGTGCATCGTGTCGCGGGCGATGAGGAAGCTCCACATGTCCCGCATGCCGGCATCGTTCGTGGCATTGTAGAGCCGCACCGCCAGAATGCGGCCCGTCGCCTCGGCAGCGACGTTGCAATACATGTCAGCTGCGATGTTGCCGCTGGCGTAGATGTGGCTCATGTCGAAGGGCAGGCCGTCGGAATTGCCCGGGAAGGCGGCCATGCCGGTGGACAGCAGCGTCTTGTGCAGCATGCCCTCGGCGATGTGGCGCGGGTTCTCACCGCCCATCACGGCCCCGACGATGGCGTCGGCGGCCCCGGCCTCCTGCACCTTGGTGGGCGCGGTCTCAAGGTTCATCGCCACCGCGGTCGCGAGCATCTCGATATGGCCGATCTCCTCGGTGGCCGTATTGAGCAGCATGTCGCGGTATTTCGTGGTCGGAGCGCGGTTGCCCCAGGCCTGGAAGAAGTACTGGAAACAGACTCGGATCTCGCCCTCGATGCCGCCGATCGCCTGCTGGAGCATGCGGGCGTAGATCGGGTCCGGGCTGTCGACCTTGACCGGGTACTGAAGCCGCTTGTCGTGATAGTACATATTGTCTGTCCCTCGCGAGAGGCACGGCGTGCTCAAGCCCACCGCACGATCGGCCACCGGCCCGGTACTCCGTGGGAGCATCGAGCCTCGCACCCTGTTCAACTCCGCTTTGAGACTCCGGTTCGATCTTCGGCGATATTTATAACGATCTATTTCCAGCATAACCTATTTTATTATGCCATGTCAGGCTATTGTCGGGGAAAATCCCAGGACACGGCGACGCTTAAGAGACGGCAATTACATGATTTATGTTATGGATAACACATCCATGTTAGCCTAGCGCGCGAAACGCCGGCCGGCGGGATATGTTTTCTGGCCGCACGGGTGCCGCCGGCGCTTCGTCCGAGCGTCCGAGGCGCACCCGCGCCGCGCAAGGTTCGGAGTCACCGTCAGGAGTGGGCAGCCGGGCCTCGGATTGGTGCCGCCGCTCTCGTCATCCCGGAACCGCGGCCTCGGGGCCGTGCCGAGTCGAAGCCCGCGGGAGCTTACAGGAGCCCTGTGCGCCGGGCGAGCATCATCCCGAAGGCGAGGCAGGCGGCGAGGCTGACAGCCAGCATGGCGACATTCGTCCAGAACCGAACCGGCCGGCTGGAACCGTCGATCCCGCTGGCACGCAGCCGGACCCACGGAACGTAGAGGTAGAGTGCGACCACAGTCAGGATCAGGAACGCGAATGTGGCAATCCGGCCGGTGATCAGGGCCGCGCCCGCCAAGGTCGCCCAGCCGAAGACGAGGCCGAGCATGGTGAACAAGGCTGTCGAGTTCACGTCCGCACGTCCTCTTCAGCGCATGATGTCAGCCTGATCGCCGCTGCGGGCCTCTGTCTGCAACAGCTTCCGCTCGGGAATCCGAAGCATCGTCCAGACGGGCCGCGAGAAAGGATCGAACCCTCGCTCTCAACCTATATCTTATTGAGAAACAAAGAGTTAGTCCCAGACCTCCCGTGCTTTGTGTGGAAATCCAGTGTGCTTGTCAAGCGGACGTGACGCGTCCCAGATGGAGTGGCCCGCTCCGAGATGTGGCTTCTAAGCGAGTACAAGGACGGTTGGGAACGAAGCCGCACAAGCCTGCGGACGTGAGCCCCACGCAGTGGCCGGAGGATAGGCTGGTGTCTCAAGGCCGGAGCGTCGGGGCGCGATCCGCTGAATGGCGTGACGCGGAAGCCTATGTCGGCGGGCGTGAGGCGTAAGGCGGCCAGAAGAGCGACGAGATTCGGCGCGTGAGGGATCTGGCGGCGCGCCGGGTTCAAGGTGCCGGGCCGTCAGACGAAGAGGTGACCGCTGCGGTACGAGAGCAGCCCCTGTCTGCGGCGACGGTCGGAGCGACGCCGCATCATGGCCGCAGGTTCCGGATGCTCATTGCGGTCGGCAGGTCCATGCGGAACTCATCCGCGATCCGCGTCACTCGTAAGCTGCGCTATCAGGTGCACGGACCGTCACTTCCGCAGCGGCACGCCCTTCGTGGTGAATCGGGGCCCGCCGCCCGTGTAGCGGGGGCGCGGCTGGCCTCCCGTCCTGCCCGCCCCCGCGCCGGTTCCCGGCGGCTGCGAGAACGGCACGAGTTGGTCCGGCCGCGGCCCGATGAGATCCGCGCGGCCCATCTCGCGCAAAGCCTCGCGCAGCAGGGGCCAGTTCTCGGGATCGTGGTAGCGCAGGAACGCCTTGTGCAGCCGCCGCTGGCGCAGCCCCTTGATCGCCTCGACCGGCTCGCTGCCGCCGCGCCGCACGCCCCGCAGGGTGTTGATCTCGGTGTGATACATGGCCGTGGCGGTCGCCATCGGCGAGGGCAGGAACGTCTGGACCTGGTCGGCGCGGTAGTTGTTCGCCTTGAGCCAGAGCGCGAGGTGCATCATGTCCTCGTCGGTCGTGCCCGGATGCGCCGCGATGAAGTACGGGATGAGGTAGTACTTCTTGCCCGCCTCCTTGGCGGCGGCGTCGAACATCTCCTTGAAGCGGTCGTAGGTGCCGATCCCCGGCTTCATCATCTTGTCGAGGGGGCCGCGCTCGGTGTGCTCGGGCGCGATCTTCAGGCGGCCGCCGACGTGGTGGGTCACGAGCTCCTTGATGTATTCGGGGCTCTTGACCGCGAGGTCGTAGCGGACGCCGGAGGCGACCATCACCTTCTTGACGCCCTTCACCTCGCGGACCTTGCGGTAGAGGCGGATCAGGTCGTCGTGCGAGGTGTTCAGGTTCGGGCAGATGTCCGGGAACACGCAGGACGGCAGCCGGCACGCCGCCTCGATCTTCGGGTCTTTGCAGGCCATCCGGTACATGTTCGCCGTCGGTCCCCCGACATCCGAGATCACGCCCGTGAAGCCCGGCGTCTTGTCGCGGATCCGCTCGATCTCGCGCAGGATCGAGCCCTCCGAGCGGTTCTGGATGACGCGGCCCTCGTGCTCCGTGATGGAGCAGAAGGTGCAGCCGCCGAAGCAGCCGCGCATGATCGTCACCGAGAACTTGATCATGTCCCAGGCGGGGATCTTCGCGTCGCCGTAGGACGGGTGGGGCGCGCGGGCGTAGGGCAGGTCGTAGACCGCGTCCATCTCGTCGCTGGTCAGCGGGATCGGCGGCGGGTTGAGCCACAAGTCGCGGTCGCCGTGGCGCTGGACGAGCGGGCGCGCGTTGCCGGGATTGGCCTCCCGGTGCAGGACGCGCGAGGCGCGGGCATAGGCCTCCTTGTCGTCCTTGACCTGCTCGTAGGCGGGGAGCCGGATCACGGTCTCGCCGGGCCGGCGGGTCGCGGCCTCGTCCGTCGAGTCGAGATCGTCGGCGGGCAGCTCGGTGTAATGACCGGGCACGCGGCGGAACAGGGCGACGCCCCGGATCGCATCGAGTTCGTGCGGCGCCTCCCCGGCCGCGAGGCGGTTCGCCACCTCGACTACGGCGCGCTCGGCATTGCCGTAGAGGAGCAGATCCGCCTTCGCGTCCGCCAGGATGGAGCGGCGCACCTTGTCGGACCAGTAATCGTAATGCGCGATGCGGCGCAGTGAGGCCTCGATACCGCCGAGCACGATCGGCACGTCCTTGTAGGCCTCGCGGCAGCGCTGCGTGTAGACGATGGTGCAGCGGTCCGGGCGCCGGCCGCCTTCGCCGCCGGCCGTGTAGGCGTCGTCGTGCCGCAGCCGCCGGTCCGCCGTGTAGCGGTTCACCATCGAATCGAGGTTGCCGCCGGTGACGCCGAAGAACAGCCTCGGCCTGCCCAAGGCCTTGAACGGCTCCGCCGAATGCCAGTCGGGCTGGGCGATGATGCCGACCCGGAAGCCCTGCGCTTCGAGCAGCCGGCCGATGATGGCCATGCCGAAGCTGGGATGATCCACGTAGGCGTCACCCGTCACCAGCACGATGTCGCAGGATTCCCACCCGAGCGCCGCCATCTCGCTGCGGCTCATCGGCAGGAACGGCGCCGCCTTTGCGGTCGGTGACGGTTTACAGGCGAAGGGAGCCAAGGATTGTTTGGCGGAAGCTCGGATTTCCATGGGATCCATGCATAGTCCGCCGGGACCGCGAGCTCAATGAATCGCAAAGGTGTGACGGGAATCACCGCCGTATCAGAGCGGTTGAGCCTTGCCGCCCACCTGCGCCTGAAGCGTTTCCGCGATGGCAAACCTACCGTGGGCGAGGCGGGAGCCGAGCCTGATCCCGGCCGCGATACCCGTGCGGCACGGTCATGGGCCCGATGCGGACATGCCTCGTCTCGATGCTGTTCGCGACAGGGGCTTGGACCCCTGAGCCGGTCCGCGCATGTCTCTGTCGCCGGTCCCGACGATCAGGGGGCGATCATTTCGGACGAGGCCAGGAACGCCCGCACGGTGTCGCGGAGAAAGGCGGCATCGGCCGGATGGGTCGACGGATTGCCCGCGCGATGGCCCCAGATGCTCGGGATCGGCCGCAGCACAGCCGCGCGCAGGTGCGGCAGTTCGGCGGCGTTGTCGGCGACGCGGAAGTAGAGATCGGTCTCCCCCGGCATCAGCAGCAGCCGGGCCGTGATCGCACCCAGCGCCCTCACGAGGTCGCCACCGAAGCGCGGGTCGCGACTGACGTCACCCGCGTCCCAGGTGCAGAGCTGCGCGTAGAGGTCGGCGGCGGGGCGGCGGGCGAAGCGCTCCTCCCAGTCGGTGCGCAGGAAGGTGTCGAGATCCGGGGCGCCGAGTGCGGTCCGGTGCAGGTCCGCCCGGTAGAAGTCCTGGCTGAGCGCCCAGCCCGCATAGATACGTCCGAAGGCCCGGAGGGCGGCGGCGGGCTCGGCCGAGAATCGGCCCGCGCCGCGGTGCTCCGGCGCCGCCTCCAGGACCGCCATCAGGCCCTTCAGAAACACGCGGTTGTGCGTGGCCGTGCGGGCGCTCCCGCAATTGATCACCGCCCGGGCGACCTGCTCGGGAAACAGGGCGGCCCAGTGATAGGCCTGCTGCGCCCCCATGGACCAGCCGTAGACCGCGTGGAGCCGCTCGATCCCCCAGGTCTCCGCGAGCAGGCGGCGCTGGGCGTGGACATTGTCCCAGGCGGTGACGAGGCCCGGCCAGTCCGGCGTGTTCGACGGGCTCGACGACAACCCGTTGCCGAACATGTCCGGGATGACGATGAACCAGCGGCCCGGATCGAGCACCCCATCGGGCCCGATCAACCATTCGAGGTCCGGATGCTGGGCCCCGTAGCTCGTCGGGTAGAGCACGACGTTGTCGCGCCCGGGCGACAGGGCCCCGTGCGTCTTCCATCGCAGGCGCGCGCCCGGCAGCACTGCCCCCGATTGCAGGGGCAGGTCGCCGAGATCGAAGGTTCCGGTGGCAGTCGGCCAGCCGGTCACGCGCGCAGCGTCCGCACGAAGCCGACATGCCAGCGGGCGTAGCCCCGCTGCAGCACGCCGAGACGCGCGCGCATCGCCCGATGGGCGTCCGGCAGGCGGTGGAACGGGATCGACGGGTAGAGGTGGTGCTCGGTGTGGAAGGGCATGTTCCACATGAGGAGCCGCATGAGGCCGTTGGTCAAGGTCGTGCGGGTGTTGGTCAGGCCGTTGTCGTCCATCGTGCAGAGTGTGTGCTCGGTGAGCAGGTAGAGCCGCAGGAATGGCTGGCCGAGAAGCTGCGGCCCGATCCAGAACACCAGCGGTGCCCACCAGCCGACCAGCACCATCGCGAGGGCGGAGACGGCGAGCAGGAACGCGCACATCGCCCGAAGCGAGCGGATGATCCGAGGTGCGGCGCGCTCCGGGATGAACGGGTAGGCGGAGAGGTCGCCGCGCAGGCCGGCCCAGACCACCTGAAGGCGGGTGCGCCAGTAGGGCAGCGCCAGGACGCGCCAGACATAGGCGTCGAGGGTCGAGGGTGGCATCAGCGCGAGTTCCGGATCGCGCTCGGGATCCTGGGTGTGGCGATGGTGAGCGAGGTGGAAGGCCGTATAGAAGTGCCAGTTCAGGAGCGACGGACAAGCCACCAGCCAGCCCGCCACCGCGTTGGCGCCCCGGGAGCGGAAGGCCGTCAGGTGAATGGTCTCATGGATCGGTGCGAACAGGGCCGATTGCACGATTCCCAGCAGCAGCATGGCGGGGACGAGCGTCCAGGGCCCCGAGCGCCAGACCAGCCAGCCGGAACCGGCCAGCATCAGCACATGGGCGCCGAGGCGCATGGCGCCGCGCAGGTCCGAGCGCCGCGACAGCGCCTTCACCTCCGTGCCCGTGAGAATTCGTCCGCTTGCCGAAGCCATTTGTTATGCCGGACCGTGTGAGCGCCTCAAAAACGCACGGACCTTGCATCATCCATGCCGGTGCCATGGGAGTTCGTCGCTTGGTCCGGACCGTCTGCCCGCATGATTGCCCCTCCGCCTGCAGCCTCGACGTGCAGGTGGCGGACGGCCGCGTCGTCTCGGTCCGGGGCGGCGACAACCCCTACACGGCCGGGGTGATCTGCGCGAAGGTCAGCCGCTACGGCGAGCGCGTTCACCATCCCGACCGGATCCTCCACCCGCTGGAGCGCGTCGGCCCGAAGGGCAGCGGACAGTGGCGGCGGATCGCCTGGGACGCGGCGCTCGACCGGGTGGCCGCGGCCTTCTCGGAGACGGCGGAGCGCTGGGGTCCGGAGGCGGTCTGGCCGTACAATTCCGGCGGGACCATGGGTCTCGTCCAGCGCGACGGCATCCACCGGCTGACCCACGCGATGGGCTATTCCCGGCGCAAGCGCACGATCTGCACGGCGGTGGCGATCGCGGGCTGGAGCGCCGGAATCGGCCGGATCGCCGGGCCGGATCCCCGCGAGATGGCCTTGTCCGACCTGATCGTGGTCTGGGGTGGCAACCCGGTGAGCACGCAGGTCAACGCGATGACCCACATCAGCCGCGCCCGCAAGACGCGGGGCGCCAAGCTGGTGGTGATCGATCCCTACCGCACCGGCACCGCGGCGGCCGCCGACCTCCACCTCGCGCCCCGGCCCGGCACCGACGGGGCTCTCGCCTGCGCGGTGCTCCACGTGCTGTTCCGCGACGGCCACGCGGACCGGGCCTACCTCGCCGCCCATGCCGAGGACACGGCGGCGCTGGAGGCGCATCTCGCGTCGCGTACGCCCGAATGGGCGGCGGCGATCACCGGCCTGGAGCCCGCCGCGATCGAGGCCTTCGCGGCCCTCTACGGCCGGACGCCGCGCAGCTACATCCGCTGCGGCTTCGGCTTCACGCGGACCCGCAACGGTGCCGTGAACCTGCACGCGGTGACCTGCCTGCCGACCGTCACGGGCGCCTGGCAGCACGCGGGCGGTGGCGCCCTCTGGCAGCAGGCCGCGATCTTCAACTGGGACAAGACCCTGACCGAGGGCCTCGACGTCAAGGCGCCGGGCGTGCGCGAGCTCGACATGAGCCGGATTGGCGCCGTGCTCACCGACGATCCCGACGCCCTGCAGGGCGGGCCGCCGGTGCGCGCCATGCTGATCCAGTCGGCCAATCCCGCAATCTCCGCCCCCGACAGCGCCCGGGTGCGCGCCGGCCTGGCGCGGCCGGACGTGTTCGTGGCCGTGCACGAGCAGTTCATGACCGAGACCGCGGCGCTGGCCGACCTCGTGCTGCCGGCCACCACCTTCCTGGAGCACGACGACATCTACGGGGCCGGCGGCCACAGCCACATCCAGGCGGGGCCGGCGATCCTGGAGCCGCCGGGGGAATGCCGCTCGAACCACGCGCTGCTCGGCGCGCTCGCAGCCCGGCTCGGCGCGGACCATGCGGGATTCCACCTGAGCGCCCGGGATCTCGCCGACGCGACCCTGGCCCGCTCGGGCTGGGGCGGCCTCGACCGGCTGGAGGCCGCCGGCTGGATCGACGCGCAGCCGGACTTCGCCGAGAGCCACTTCCTGAACGGGTTCGGCCACCCGGACGGTCGCTTCCGCTTCGCCCCCGACTGGGCGGCGCTCGGCCCCCGCGCGGACGGGATGCCGGCCCTGCCCGATCACTGGCCGGTGGCCGAGCCCGGAGACGCGGAGCACCCGTTCCGGATGATCGCCCCGCCGGCCCGCCAGTTCCTCAACGCCACCTTCACCAACGTTGCCGAGTCGCTCCGCCGCGAGGGGCGGCCGACCTGCCTGCTCCACCCGGCGGACGGCGCGCGGCTCGGGATCGGCACGGGCGACGCCATCGAGATCGGGAATGCCCGCGGCCGGGTCCGGCTGCACGCGCGCCTCGCCGAGGGGCAGCAGCCGGGCGTGGTGGTGGTCGAGAGCCTGTGGCCGAGCGCATCCTTCGCGGGCGGCAGCGGGATCAACACCCTGATCGGCGCCGCGCCGGCGGCGCCCAACGACGGCGCCGCCTTCCACGACACCGCGGTCTGGGTCCGGGCGGCCTGAGCCGGGCGCTCAGGCCGTCAGCGCCTCGGGCACCGGCGCGTCTCCCAGGCCGCCGAACAGGCGCCGGCCCGGGATCGCCGCGATCAGCCCCCGCGTGTAGGCGTGCGCGGGCGTGGCGAACAGGGTCTCGGCCGGACCGGCCTCGACGATCCGGCCCCGCTGCATCACCGCCACCCGGTCGGCGATCCGCGCGGCGATGCGCAGGTCGTGGGTGATGAACAGCATCGCGAGGTTGTACTCCGCCCGGAGCTCGGCGAGCAGGTCGAGCACGCGGGCCTGCACCGAAACATCGAGGGCCGAGACCGCCTCGTCGGCCACGAGGATGCGCGGCTTCAACGCCAGCGCCCGGGCGATGCAGATGCGCTGGCGCTGCCCCCCCGAGAACTCGTGCGGGAACCGGTCCGCCGCACCCGCCTTCAGGCCGACCCGGTCGAGCAGCGCCCGCGCCTCGGCCATCGCCCGATCCTTCGGCGCCCCGTAGGCCATGGGCCCGCGGGCGATGGCGTCGCCGACCCTCTGGCGCGGGTTCAGCGCCGCGAACGGATCCTGGAACACGATCTGGATGCGCCGCCGTGCGGCCCGCAGGGCCTCGCCGCGCAGGGCCAGGAGATCCTGGCCGCCGAAGGTGATGCGGCCCGAATCCGGCTCGGCCAGGCGCAGGATCATCTGGCCCAGGGTCGACTTGCCCGATCCGGATTCGCCGACCACCGCCACCGTCTCGCCGGCCGAGAGGGTGAGGGAGAGGGCGTCGGCGGCGACCACCTGCCGGGACGGGCGGAACCAACCCTGCCGCAGGGTGAAGGTCTTCGAGAGCGCCTCGATCTCGAGGAGCGGCGACCGCGCCGCCGGGGCCGCGCGCGCCGGGCGGCGGCCGGCATGCGGCACCGCCGCGACCAGCGCCCGGGTGTAGGGATCGCGCGGCGCGGTCAGGACCGCCTCGGCGCTGCCCTGCTCGACGACCCGGCCGTCGCGCATCACCACGACACGGTCGGCGACCTCCGCGACGACGCCGAAATCGTGGGTGATCAGCAGGACGCCCATCCGGCGCTCGCCCTGGAGCCGGCGGATCAGCGCGAGGATCTGGGCCTGCGTGGTCACGTCGAGGGCGGTGGTCGGCTCGTCGGCCACCAGCAGCGCCGGGTTGTTGGCCATGGCGATGGCGATCATCACCCGCTGGCGCTGGCCGCCCGACAGGGCGAACGGGAAGCTGTCGCGGATCCGGGCCGGGTCGGGCAGGCCCACGGCCTCGATCAGCGCACCGACCCGCGCGGCGACCGCGGCGCGCGGCGTCGCGGGGGCCTGGACCCGGATCGCCTCGGCGATCTGTTCGCCCACCCGCTTCAGCGGGTTCAGCGCGCTCAGCGGCTCCTGGAAGATCATCGCGGCGTCGCGGCCGCGGATGGCCCGCAGCTCCGCCTCGGTGGCGGCGGCAACGTCGCGCCCGCACAGCCTGACCGCGCCGCCCGCCACCGCCACGCCGGGCGGCAGCAGGCCGAGGATCGTGTGGGCGATCATCGACTTGCCGGAGCCGGACTCGCCCACGAGGCAGACGATCTCGTTGGCCGCCACGGTGAGCGAGACGCCGCTCACCGCCTGGGCGCGGTCGGCGCCCGCCGGCAGGCTGACCGAGAGGTCGGTGATCGACAGGACCGGCTCGCTCATGCGCGGCTCCCCCGGGCGAGTCGCGGGTTGAGCGCGTCGTTGAGCGCCTCGCCGACGAGGTTGATGGCCAGCACCGTCACGAGGATCGCGGCGCCGGGAAACACGCTCATCCACCAAGCCTGCCGGATCACCGTGCGGGCGGCGCCGACCATGTAGCCCCAGGACATCAGGTTCGGGTCGCCGAGGCCGAGGAAGCTCAGCGCGCTCTCGATCAGGATCGCGGTGGCCACCGTGAGCGCGCCGGTGACGATGAGCGGCGCCACGGCGTTCGGCAGGATGTGGCGCAGGACCAGGGCGGCCGGCCGCTCGCCCTGGCAGGCGGCGGCGCGCACGAAGTCCCGGTTCCGCAGCCGCAGGAACTCGCCCCGGGTCAGGCGCGCCAGGGGCGGCCAGCTGATCGCCGCGATGGCCAGGATCTCGTGGGACAGGGACGGCCCCAGGGTGGCGACCAGCAGGACGGCCAGGATGAAGCCGGGGATCGTCTGGAACAGCTCGGCCACCCGCATCAGCACGGCGTCGACGAGGCCGCCGAACCATCCGGCCGTCGCCCCGATCACGACCCCGACCAGCAGGGCCGCGAGCGTCGAGGACAGGCCGATCGCCAGCGAGACCCGGGCGCCGTGGGCGAGCCCGGCCGCGATGTCCCGGCCCATCGTGTCGGAGCCCAGGGGCAGGTCGGGGCTGAGCGGCGGCTCGAACGGGGCGCCGACCATCTCCCAGGGATCGACCGGCGCCAAAAGCGGCGCGAGCAGCGCCACCGCGACCACCGCGATCAGGAGGACGAGGCCGATCAGGCCGCCGGGATTGCGCAGGAACGCGCGGACGAAGCCCATCACGCGGCCCTCGCGGAGGCGGCGATCCGCGGGTCGATCAGCCGCGCGAGCAGGTCGGTCAGCATGTTGATCACGATCACGAGCACCGACATGACGAGGAAGAGGCCGAGCAGGACCGGGTAGTCGCGCTGGCTGAGGGCCTCGAAGACCAGCCGGCCGAGGCCCGGCCAGGCGAAGACGGTCTCGACCACCACCGAGCCGCCCACCAGCGCCCCGGCCTGCATGCCGGCGACGGTGACCACCGGCAGGATCGCGTTGCGGATCATGTGGTCGCGGATCACCCGGCCGCGGGTCAGCCCCTTGGCGCGGGCGGTCTTCACGAAATCCTGGGCGGCGACCTCGACGATCGCGGTCCGCATCAGCCTTGCGTAGACCGCGAGGTAGACCGCGGCGAGCGAGACGGCCGGCAGGATCAGATGCGCCAGCACGTCGCCCACTTGCCCGAGCGGCGAGAAGGTCGCGCCGACGCTGCGGTAGCCGAAGGCCGGCAGCCATTCGAGCTGGACCGAGAAGACCAGCACCAGCATCAGGCCGAGCCAGAAGACCGGCATAGCGTAGAGCACCAGCGCCACGAGGCCGATCAGGGTGTCCGACCACCGGCCCGCCCGCACGCCCGAGAGGGTGCCGAGCAGGATCCCGAGGCCGAGCGCCAGGGCGAAGGCCGTGCCGGTCAGCAGCAGGGTCGCGGGCAGGCGCTCCAGGACGAGGCCGAGAACGGGCCGCTGCTGCCGGTAGGAGTAGCCGAGGTCGAGCCGCAGCACCCGGCCCAGATAGGTCGCGAGTTGCACCGCGTAGGGCTTGTCGAGGCCGTACTCGGCCCGGAGCTGCCGGAGCAGGGTCTCGTCCGAGGCGCCGGACTGGCCGGCGATGACCTGCGCGGGATCGCCCGGCGCCGCATGGACGAGGGCGAAGTTCACGCTGGCGATGACCAGGATCACCGCCAGCGTCCGCACGATCCAGGCGGCCAGTCCGGCCAGCATCCTCATGCGCGGTAGGCCCGGGCGAAGGTGTCGTTCACGCCGCTGCCCGTGACGACGAGATCCTTGATGCGCTTGTCGGTGAAGGTCGGGAAGTCGAGTTCCATAAGCCACGCCACCGCGGCGTCCTCGACCAGGATCTTCTGGACCTGGCTGTAGAGCTTTTGCCGGGTCGCGTCGTCCTGCGCCACGGCGGCCTCCTCGAACAGCCGGTCGACCTCGGGGTTGCTGTACCCGGAGGTGTTCGAGAACAGGATGCCCTTGCGGATGTTCGAGGCGATGTAGGAGCGCGACACGCCGAGCGCCGGATCGCCGTACTGGTAGGTCCAGGGCGCGGACATCTCGAACTCCCAGTTGCCGCAGCGCGCCGCCCAGCCGCCGACGTCGATGCCCTCCAGCACGATGTCGATCCCAACCTTGCCGAGGGATTGCCGCACGTACTCGGCCACCCGCTGCCACATCTCGCCGTAGGGCGGCACGAGGTACTTGAGGCTCACCCGCTTGCCGTCGGCGCCGGGCTTCAGCCCCATCGCGTCGAGGAGCGCCACCGCCTTGGCGGGCGCGTACTCGTATTTCTGCACGTCCGGCTCGTAGAACCGGGTCTTCGACGAGACCGGGCCGGTGGCGACCTTGCCGAGACCGAAGAACACGCGCTTGCGCAGGGCCTCCCGGTCGATGGCGTACAGCACCGCCTGGCGGAAGCGCTTGTCGTTCATCGGCGCGATGCGGGTGTTCATCTCCAGCCAGAGATGCGGCGCGTAGAACTCGTAGCCCTTCGTGGTCATGTCGAGGTTCGGCAGCGCCTTGAGGCGGGGCACGTCGAAGGCCTCGACATCGTTCCACTGGGTCAGCTGGATCGTGCCGCTCTCCAGGGCGACCGCCCGGGAGGCGGCGTCCGGGATCACCCGGTAGTAGATCTCGTCGAGATAGGGCTCGCCCTTCCGATAGTAGCCCTCGTGGCGCACGAGGTGGATGTGGGAGCCCTTGACCCACTCCTTCAGCTTGAACGGTCCCGTGCCGATCGCCCGGGCGTTGTTCGGGTTCTGCCGCAGATCGGTATTCTCGTAGAGCGCCTTCGAGATGATCGGCGCGGTGGTGGCGTCGAAGGCGTGCAGGAACGGCGCGAACGGCGCCTTCAGCTTGAACACCACCGTGAGCGCGTCGGGCGCCTCAGCCGAGGCGAGGCGCGCGAAGGTGCCGCGCGCCCGGGCATGGGCCTCCATCAGCGCCTTCGTGACCGAGAACACCACGTCCTCCGCGGTCATCGGCGAGCCGTCATGGAAGGTGATGCCGGGAAACAGCTTGAACGTGTAGGTCAGGCCATCCGGGCTGCGCTCCCAGCTCTGGGCCATGCCGGGCCTGGGCGTGAGATCGAAGTCGTAGGTCAGCAGGCTCTCGTAGATCTTGCCGCAGACTGTGAGCGTCGGCGCCTGCTGGTTGAGCGTCGAGACCAGGATCGGCGGCTCGGGCTGGATCACGGTGTTGAGGATCCCGCCGCGGGTCTGACCGGCGGCGCGCGTGATGCCGAAGGGTATCGGCCCCGCCGCGCCTGCGGCGAGAACGAGCTTGGCGAAATCGCGTCGATTCATCCGTGACCTTTCCGGCGCCTCGGAACATGCTCAAGGCGGTCCTGCGATCTCCACCGAAGACCGGGATCGCTGGACAGCCTGATGCATCGAACAGGCCATTTCCCTCGGATGCAGGCGCGCTCCGCGGTACCTCCGGGTCGATGAGGCCGGCGCTGGACCGGTTCTGGCGTATTCCGGCGATGTCCCACCGCCGGCGCGCCAGTCGCTTGGTATCCGGTTTGCCTACCGGGTCAGGGCAAAGGGTGAATGCACATGAGACGATCCTGGTTTTCCGGCCTGCTCGCGGCCGCGGCCCTGCTCGCGCCGGCCTCCGCCCGAGCGGAGACGACGGTGAAGGCGGTGCTGGAAGCCGAGATCGTCACCCTCGATCCCTACTTCACCACCGCCTACATCACGCGGACCTTCGGCTTCATGGTCTACGACACGTTGTTCGCGCCGGACGCGAAGGGCGTGTTCAAGCCGCAGATGGTGGACAGATGGTCGGAGTCGGAGGACCGCCTGACCTGGCGCTTCACCCTGCGCGAGGGCCTGCGCTTTCACGACGGCACGCCGGTCCGGGCCGTCGATTGCGTTGCATCGCTGAGACGCTGGGCGGCCCGCAGCGCGCTGGGCGGCCGACTCATGGACGTGACGGCCGCCCTCGACGCCGTGGACGACAGGACCTTCGTGCTGACGCTGCGGGAGCCCTACGGCCTCGTGCTCGACACGCTCGGCACGACATCGAGCCCCGTGCCGTTCATCATGCCGGCCCGGCTCGCGGCGACGCCCCCCGCGACGCAGCTTTCCGAGGTCGTGGGGTCCGGTCCCTTCGTCTACGACCGCACCGCGCACATCCCCGGCGACCACATGCTGCTGCGCCGGAATCCCGATTACCGGCCGCGCTCCGAGCCGGCCGACTTCCTGGCGGGCGGCAAGGTCGTGAAGATCGACGCCCTCGACATACGCGTCATCCCCGACGGCGCAACGGCCACGGGCGCCCTCGGCGCGGGTGAGATCGACTTCATGCAGTACGCGCCCTTCGACCTGATCGACCAGATCGAGGCCAACAAGGGCCTGGCGGTGATGAACTTCACCGGCCCGCATCGGTTCACAGGCCATTATCGCATCAACGCGGCGTCCAAGCCGTTCGACGACCCGGCGATCCGGCGCGTGCTGCTGAGGCTCGTCGATCAGCGCGAGGTCCTGGACGGGTTCGGCCTCGACCAGCGCTTCTCGCAAACCTGCGACGCCTTCTTCATCTGCGGCTCACCCTACGAGACGCATGTCGGGACCGAGCTCCTGCACGACCCCTCGGTGGCGGCGGCACGGGCCGCCCTGGCGGCGACCGCCTACAAGGGCGAGCCGGTGACCGTGATGGTGGCCAATGATCTTGAGGCCGCGCGCGTGTCTTCGACCATCCTGGCCGACCGCCTGAAGCGGGCCGGCTTCACCGTGGACCTGCAGGTTATGGATTGGGCAGCCCTGCTCGCCCGGCGCACGAAGAAGGCCGGGTGGAGCCTCTTCGGCATCCATGCTCTGGGCCTCGATCTCAGCTCGCCGCTGACGAACTCCGCGATCAACTTCAACTGCAAGGACGCGGCGAGTTCAGGGTTCATGTGCGATCCGCGCATGGTCGGCCTGTTCGACCGCTTCGCCCGCGAGCCCGATCTGGAGAAGCGGCGCGCCATCGCGGGCGAGATCCAGACCGTCATCTACGGCGAGGGGCTGGTCGTCCCTTTCGGCCAGTTCGCCCAGCCGGCGGCCTACCGGACCTCCCTCACCGGCCTGATCCCCTCCGCCATCCCGCTCTTCTGGAACGTCGAGAAACAATGAGCGCAAACCCGTACGATATCGTCGTGGTCGGCGCCGGCTCCGCCGGAGCGGCGCTGGCGGCCCGCCTGTCGGAGGATCCGCACCGGCGTGTGCTCCTGCTGGAGGCCGGACGCGACTGGCGCTCCACCGACGCGCCCCCGGCGCTGCGCTCGGCCAACATCGTCCCGTTCATGCATGACCCGGAGCATCAGGCGGACTGGCAGTGGCCCGGGCTGATGAGCCGGCGAACCCGTGTGCAGGAGCCCCGCTTCTACTGGCGCGGTCGTGCGCTCGGCGGCAGCTCGACGGTGAACGCGCAGATCGCGATCCGCGGCGTCCCGGCGGCCTTCGACGCCTGGGCCGAGCAGGGCTGCACCGGCTGGTCGGCCCGGGATGTGCTGCCCCTCTTCGATCGGATCGAGGACGACGCCGATTTCGCTGCCGCGGACGGTGCCCGGCGCGGCGGCCCGCTCCCGGTCTACCGCGCGAAGCTGGAGGCCTGGGGCGCGGTGGATCTGGGCCTTCGCGAGGCTGCCCTCGCGGCGGGCTATCCCTGGAAGGCGGATCTCAATGCGCCGACGGGCGAGGGGGTCTCGTGCAACCCGATCAACAGCCGAAACGGTCACCGGGTGACGACGAATGACGGCTACCTGGAGCCGGCTCGTGACCGGCCGAATCTCGACATCCGCTGCGAGGCGCTGGTCGATCGCGTCCTGTTCGAAGGACAACGGGCGGTCGGACTCCGCGTCCGCTTCGGTGCGGAGCCCTGGACCGAGATCCATGGCCGCGAGATCGTGCTCTGCGCCGGCGCCGTCCACAGCCCGGCGATCCTGATGCGCTCCGGGATCGGCCCGGTCGAGCCGCTCCGCGCCCTCGGCATTCCCGTCCGCCAGGCGCATGAGGCGGTCGGCCGCAACTTCATGGACCATCCGATCCTGCGGGCGACGATGGATCTCAAGCCCCAGCACCGGGCGCTCGGCCCGGATGCCCGCCACACCAATTGCTGCGTCACGTATTCGAGCGGTCTCGCGGGGGGCGGGGAGCGCGACATGATCGTGGTGGCCTATAATCACCGGACCCTGACCGGGCCGGAACCGACGCCGCAAGGGGCAGTCGGCGTCGGCCTCTACGACGCGTTCTCACGCGGGACGCTGCACCTCACCTCGGCCGATCCCGAGGCCCATCCCGTCATCGACGAGAACATGCTCGATGATCCGCGAGACCGCGTGCGGCTGCGCGACGCGGTGCGCCTCCTCGCCCGGCTGACGGAACATCCGGCTCTGGACGGTCTCGCGACGGCGATCCGGTTCGGTGAGAGCCCGCTCCCGATCGGCGACGCCGCGGGCCTCCCTGATGGGGATCTCGATGCTTTGATGCTCGCCGAAGCCGGTGACATCCAGCACGCGGCCGGCACGTGCCGCATGACCGGCTGGCACGACTCGTCCGGCGTCGTCGATCCTGATCTCAAGGTTCGTGGAATCGACGGATTACGGGTCTGCGACGCCTCCATCATGCCGAGCGATTGCAGAGCCAATCTGCATTTCACCTGCGTGATGATCGGCGAAAATCTTGCTCGAAGGATCCGTATAGACAATCCTTAATATTGATTTCAGACGGAATTGCTATTTCAACTTGCCAGCCCGCATCCGCCTCAAGCCCATATTCCAGAGAATGTTTGCCCTGGAATGGGTATGATGACGGCGTGCCGGCAATCCGCCCCGGGCCAGTGGCTTACGACACCGGTGGCGCACAAAAAGGGTCGGGACGAGGCCCAGGACGTCGGCCGCCACCTCGTCATGCCGGCCGTCGCGCTCGCGCTGTTCTACCTCGCGGTCTGCGCCCGGGTGATGCGCGCCTGCCTGCGGGATCAGATCGGCATAGATTACGCCACCACCGCCCGCGATGAGGGCGAGGCCGAGGCTCGGGTGACGACCGGGCACGTCCTGCGCAATGCGCTGCTGCCGGTGGTAAGAGCAGGCGCACGCTGAGAAGGATGTCGCCCTTCGCGGCGCGACCTTCTCGGACGCTCCGCACATGATCCGCCGCCGGGCGGCACGAAGGAGGCACGGATGCGGCTGGAGATCCTGACCATCGGACCCGCCTTCGCCATCAGCGTGAAAAACGAAGCTGCCACCGAGGAACGGTACGGTCAGACCGCAAGCTCAGGCCTCGTCCGTCCTCCGAGATACGCCGATCGGATCTCGTCGTTGGCCCACAATGCCTGAGGCTCGCCTTCCAGGACGAGCCGGCCCGTCTCGAGCACGTAGCCCCGATCGGCGACCGAGAGACCCATCCGGGCATTCTGCTCCACCAGCAGCACCGTGGTCCCGCGGCGGCGCACCTCGGCGATGATCGCGAACACTGCCTGGACGATCACCGGAGCTAAGCCGAGGGAGGGCTCATCCAGCAGCAAGAGGCGCGGCTTGGCCATCAGACCGCGGGCGAGCGCCACCATCTGAAGCTGCCCCCCCGACAGCGTCCAGCCCAGGGCGTCGCCGAACCGGCGGATGTCGGGAAAGAGGTCGAACATCGCCTCGACCTCGTCGCGCAGGGCCCGCTTGGCGAGCCCGGAGCGGTTCGAGGCGCCCAGCATGATGTTCTCGCGCACGGTCAGGCCCGGGAAGATCCGGCGCCCCTCCGGCACGTGGGCGACACCCATGCGCACGATCGCCTCCGGCTTCAGGCCCTCAAGAGGCTGCCCCTCCAGCAGGATCGTGCCGGCGGCGGGCCGCACGAGCCCCGAGATCGCCTTGAGGGTTGTTGACTTGCCGGCCCCGTTGGAGCCGAGCAGCGTCACGACCTCCCCGGCATCAACGGAGACCGACAATCCGCGCACGGCCTCGATCTCCCCGTAGCGGACCACGAGGTCGCGGATCTGCAGAAGCGGCGCGGCGGGCGGGGTCTCAGGTGGCGTCATCGCGGGTCACACCGGAGCGAGGTCGGTTTTCAGGCTCGTTGCCGGGCCCGCGGAGGCGTCCTCGCCGAGATAGGCCTCGATCACCGCGGGCTCGCGGAGCACGCCTGCCGTGACGCCATCGGCGATGCGGCGGCCGAAGTTCAGCACGGTGATGTGACCCGCCACGTCGCTCACCAGCGTCATGTCGTGGTCGATGATCAGGATGGTCAGACCTTTGGCGGCCATCCGGCGCAGCAACCCCGTCAGCGCAATCTTCTCGGTGGAATTGAGACCCGCGGCCGGCTCGTCGAGCAGCAGCAGCACGGGGTTGCCGGCGAGCGCCCGGGCGATCTCGATCAGGCGCTGGTGCCCGTACGAGAAGCCGGAGATCGGCTCCAGCGCCCGCGCCTCGAGGCCGACGAAGGCCAGGGCCGCCCGGGCGCGGGCCTCCAGGGCCGCCCGATCACGGGCGGAAAGTGGGTTGTTGGGCCGCTCAGCGCCGATGATGACGTTCTCCAGGGCACTCATGGAGCGAAACAGGCGTATGTTCTGGAAGGTGCGCCCGATGCCGGCCGCCGCCCGCCGGTGCGGCGGCAGCCGCGTGATGTCCTGTCCGGCCAGGCGCACGGTGCCCCCCGTGGGACTGTAGAGGCCCGAGAGGACGTTGAGCGTCGTGGTCTTGCCGGAGCCGTTCGGCCCGATCAGCGCGTGAATGCCGCCCCGCGCCACCGTGAAGCTCACCGCGTCCACCGCCTTGAGGCCGCCGAAGTGCTTGGCAAGCCCCGAGACCTCAAGCATCGGCGCGGCGGAGGCCTCACCCTGGATGAGCGTGAGTTCGGGCACTGGCGCCTGCGCAGGGCGGACCCGGCGCAGGCGCCGGACCTGGTCGCCGAGGAACCCCCAGATCCCGTCAGGCATGAACACCACGATCAGGATCACCGCGAGCCCGTAGATCGCGAGGTAGAGCCCCGGAATCTCCTTGAGAAAGCGGAGCCATTCCGGGATCAGGATCAGCAGGGTCGTGCCGATCACGGCGCCCACCGGCGAGCCGACGCCACCGAGAAGCGCCATCGTCAGGAAGACGATCGACTCGGCGAAGGAGAACTGGTCCGGGCTAATATAGGTGAAACTGCCGGCGAACAGGCCGCCGCCGAGCCCCGCAAGAAGCGCACCGAGCGCGAAGGCCGCGATCTTGGTGCGGTAGATGTCGATCCCCGATACGCCCGCGGCGAGCTCGTTGTCCCGTACCGCCCGCATGGCGCGCCCGAGCCGGGTCTGCGGCATGTGCCACACGAGCCAGCCCACGATCGCCAGGACGAGCACGCACAAAGCGAGGTAGCTCTGCCCGTCCGCGAATAGGGTAGGGCGGCGGATGTTGGGCACGCCGTCGGGCCCGTGCGTCACCGGGATCCAGTTGGTGAGCACCAGCGTCAGGATCTGCTGGAACGAGATCGTCACCATGGCGAGGTAGTGACCGCCGAGCCGCAGCGTAGAGGCGCCGAGCCCGGCGCCGAGCACTACGGCGAGGCCGAGGCCGATGATCAAGCAGATCCAGAAGTTCAGCCCCCCGTCGACCGTACCGAGCCCGACCGCGTAGGCGCCGATCCCGAAGAAGGCGGCCTGGGCCAAGTTGATCTGCCCGCACAGGCCGAGCACGATGGTGAGCCCGATCACCGCGATGGCATAGGTGGCCGCCTGCATCAGGATATTGAGGGCGTAGCCGCTGAGCGGCGTCGTGGCGGCGAGCGCCATCAGGACGGCCGCCAGCACCGCGTAGGCAAGGCTGCCGAGGGACAGACGTCGGGGGGCCGGCGCCGATGCGGCCGGGCTGGCGACGGGGGAGGGGGTGCCGCTCATGCCTTCTCCGCCACGCGCTCGCCGAACAGGCCCTGCGGGCGCACGACCAGGAAGACCACGAGGACCAGGAAGGCGAAGGCGTCCTTGTAGGGCACCGAGATGTAGGCCGCCCCGAAGGTCTCGATGATGCCGAGCGCCAAGCCGCCGATGATCGCCCCGGTCACGTCGCCGAAGCCGCCGATGATGGTCGCCGCGAACGCCTTGAGGGCGATCGTGGCCCCCATCTGGATCGACACGAACAGCACAGGCGCCACCAGGATGCCGGCGATGCCGCCGAGCACCGCGCTGTACACGAAGGTCAGCATGATCATCCCGGCCACCGGGATGCCGAGGAGTGCGGCCATCTCCTTGTCCTGGGAGGTCGCCTGCAGCTTCTTGCCGACCAAGGTGTGCTCGAAGAACCAGTACTGGAACGCCACCAGCGCCGCCGTCACCGCGATGATCAGCAGATACTGGCTGTCGAGAAAGACCGGCCCGAGCAGGAACCCTTGGGTCTCGAAGACGGGCGGGAGCACCTGCGGCTGCGGTCCGTAGAGGGCGAGCGTGGTGTTGGCCAGGAAGATCGAGGCGCCGATGGTCGAGATGATCACCGGCAGGTAGCTGCGGTGGCGCAGCGGATAGTAGACGCCGAGATTGAACAGCGCGCCGAGCAGCGCCATCCCTCCAAGGGTGAGGAGGAGCGAGAGCCAGTAGGGCCATTGCAGGTCGACGGCGAAGACCACCATCAGGAAGGCCGCCACCATCGAGAACTCGCCCTGGGCGAAGTTCACCACGTTGGTGGCGCGGAAGATCAGCACGAAGCCGAGCGCCACCAGGGCGTAGACGGAGCCGATGCCGATCCCGGTGAAGAGGAGCTGCAGGATCAGGTCCATGCGGTCCGCACTCTCATGTCCCCGTCGAAGGTTGTTCCCGCGCCTGGGCGGTGAAGACCCGGTCTCAACCCTTGTAGAAGTCGATCCGCCGGTCGAAGACGATGTTGCCTTTGTCGTTGCGCACGACGTTGTAGCCGTGCAGGCCGTCACCGTTCTTGTCGAAGTTGTAGGTGCCCTCGGCGCCCTCGTGGCCGCGCACCGCGAGAATCGCCTCGCGGATCGCCTGCGGGTCGGTCTTGCCCGCCGTGTTGATCGCCTTGGCCAGCACCGTGACCGCGTCGAAGGTCCAGGACGATTGGTTGTCGGGGGCGACCTTCATCGCCGCCCGGTAGGCCTTGCCGAAGGCGCGGGCGGCGTCGCTCGATTCCTCGGCGTAATCGGCCACGCCGTAGGTGCCGTAGAGCGACGGTCCGGCGAGCTTCAGGGCGGTCACGTTGGTGATCGACGGGGAGCCGACCCAGGGTGCGGTGACGCCGAGCTGGCGCAGTTGCCGCGCGAAGATGCCGATGTCGTTCTCGAAGGTGAAGTACGAGCCGATCACGTCGGCGCCCGACTGCCGGATCGCCAGCACGACTGGCGTGAAGTCCTGGCTCTGGTTGGTGTAGCCCTGGTCGAGGGCGACGGTAGCGCCGCCCTGAGCGAGGCTCTCGGTCAATGCCTTGGCGCCGCTGGTGCCGAAAGCGTCGGTGGAGTGGATGATCGCCCACTTCTTCTTGCCCAGCCCGTTGACGCCATGCTCGGCGATCACCCGTGCCGAGAAGCTGTCGTTGGGGCGGAAGCGGAACAGCCAGGGATTGCCGAGTTGCGTCAGCACCGGATCGGTACCGCCGAAACAGACAGGCTTGCCCGTCTTCAGGATGTCGGGCGCCATGGCGTGGTTCTGCGTCGAGCGGATCGAGCCGAGGAAGCCAACGAGGTCGCTCTGCGAAGCGAGTTTTGAGAAGGCGAAGACCGCGCCCGGGTTGGTGGTCTGATCGTCCTCGGTGACGATCTCCAGCGGCTTTCCCAGCACCCCGCCGGCCTTGTTGACCGCCTCCAGGGCGATTTTGGCCCCGGCGAGCGCGTAGCGGCCGGCATCCGCGCCTGGCCCCGTCACCGGAAGCACCATGCCGATCCGGACCGTCGCCCCGGCGCCCTGTGCGCAAGCCGAGCGGATCACGCCCGGCGCAAGACCGCCCGCGAGCGCGGATGCGGCACCCGTCAAGAAAACGCGGCGCGTCGTCCTCATTGGCGTATCCGTCCCACCGCCGATGCTCGAGGCCGGCGTTGCCAACGATGGTCCATACTCCGCGCGGCGATGTCTATCCTGCGACAGGTTCGCTGGTCTGCTTCAATGAGAAGAAGCCTTCAGATCGTCACTCGGCGGCCTCCGGTGCGGCGCGGCGAACGGGACGAGCGATCGCGGAGAGACACGCACCACAGACACTCTATGTGTATTTTCAGGCAGACCTCCGACGCTTGTCTCGGGCGCGGACGAGATCCATGAGTTTTATAGAAGGTCTGTACGCTCGCGCGATCCTGCCAGCTTCGACACAACGCGAAGGTGATGGACCGGCACCCATGTGTCTCAGCCGCGCGGGACGTCGGCGTGCCTGCGGCTTGAGTCCGGAAGCGGGCAGGCCGCGAGCGGCGATGTCGGAGGTCATGCCCGGCTTCGTGACCTGAAGCCGCCTCGGCCGAATCGTTCGACGTCGATGGGAATGCCGCGCATCCCCGCCTCAGCCCCGCTTTGACAGAGGGTTCCGGCCGCTTGGCCTTTCGTTTTCCAGCAAACCGTTGCACCGTTGAACGCCCGACACGGGTCATCGGGCCCTGAGACGCTTGCAGTGCTCAGGGCAGCTGGGTCAGCGGGCGCGATCCTGCGACTCCCGCGATCCGTCCCCTCATCCGATCGCGAGGCCGAACATCCCATGGCGCCCATTATCACGACGGTCGAGGACCTGCGGCGGGTTGCCAAGCGGCGCGTACCGCGGATGTTCTACGATTACTGCGACTCCGGTTCGTGGACCGAGTCGACCTACCGCGCGAACGAGGCCGATTTCGCCGGTATCAAGCTCCGCCAGCGCGTCGCGGTCGATATGACCAACCGTTCCCTCGCCACGACGATGGCCGGCCAAGCCGTCGCGATGCCGGTCGCCCTAGCGCCCACGGGGCTCACGGGCATGCAGCACGCCGACGGCGAGATCCTGGCGGCGCGGGCGGCGGAGGCGGCAGGCGTGCCGTTCACGCTGTCCACGATGAGCATCTGCAGCATCGAGGATGTCGCGGAGAAGGTGAGCAAGCCGTTCTGGTTTCAGCTGTACTTCATGCGCGACCGCAGCTTCAACGACCGCCTCATCGACCGCGCGAAGGCGGCGGGCTGCTCGGCCCTGGTCCTGACGCTGGACCTCCAGATCCTCGGCCAGCGCCACAAGGACATCCGGAACGGCCTGTCGGCCCCGCCGAAGCTGACGCCGGGCACCGCCCTCGATCTCCTGACCAAGCCGCGCTGGTGCTGGTCCATGCTGCGCACGAAGCGCCGGACCTTCCGCAACATCGTGGGACATGTGGAAGGTGTGCGCGACACTCGCTCCATCTCCGCGTGGGCGGCGGACCAGTTCGACCCGCGCCTTGACTGGGACGACGTGAGACGGATCCGCGACCGCTGGCAGGGCCCCCTGATCCTGAAGGGCGTTCTGGACGTCGAAGATGCCGAGAAGGCAGCCGCGACCGGCGCGGAGGCGCTTATCGTCTCTAACCATGGGGGGAGGCAGCTCGACGGCGCCCCGTCGTCCATAGTCGCGCTTCCCCGGATCACGCAGGCGGTCGGCACGCGCATCGAGGTGTTGATGGATGGCGGGATCCGCTCGGGCCAGGACGTGCTGAAGGCCATCGCGCTGGGCGCGAAGGGCGTACTCATCGGGCGCGCCTTCCTCTATGGGCTCGGCGCCTACGGCCAGGCGGGCGTCGCCCGATCCCTGGAGATCATCCGCACGGAACTCGACACGACGATGGCTCTGTGCGGCCATCGCGACATCCGCGCCGTCGACCGGTCGATCCTCTGGACGCCCGCCGCGCAGGATACCCGCAACGATGCGCCACCCGCGCGCCGGATCGCGTCCTGACGGCGCGCGACAGCCATTTCGATGCAGAGCTTCCCTGCATCAAAATTTCCGATCCAGAGGCCTCCGTAAATCTTACTTTATGGCGTCGCTTGGCGGTCTAGTTTTTCCAGCCTGAGCCGAGATGAAATAATGAAATCGGTCGTTCGTATATTTGAGTGAAGATATCGGTCAGTCTCGGTTTGAGCAAATGGCCCTCTATTTGCAAAGCACCATCAGCCGATCTCATCAAGAGGAACAGCCGACGTGACATCCCTTCCAGCCTCTCTCATCGCCGTCTCGGTGCTGATCGCCTCGATCGTTCCGGTTCAGGCGGCCGAGAAGCTTGTCGTCAGCACCTGGGGGGGAAGCTTCCGTGATCTGATCGACGAGGCCATCGCCTCGAAATTCAAGGCCGAGACCGGCGCCGAAGTCGAGTACATTACCGGCGGCACCATCGACAGGTTGAACAAGGCCAAGCTCGCCAAGGGTTCGCCCGAGAGCGACGTCACTTTCACGACCGCCCATGTCGGCTGGCTCTACGTCAATGACGGCCTGTTCGAGACCCTCGACCTCGCGAAGATCCCGAACGCGGCGAACCTCGTCGATCAGGCCAGGGTCAGCCCCGCCCATATCGGCACCTGGGGCTACGTCTACACGATCGGCTACCGGGCGGACCTCGTCCCGACGGGGATGACCTTTGGCTCCTGGGCCGATCTGTGGGACCCGAGGCTGACGAACAGCCTCGCCGCGCCCGACTTCGACCCCAGTCACATCATCGCCGTCTCGGCGCTGCTCTCGGGCGGCGACCCGGCCACCTGGGAGAAGGGACAGGCCAAGCTCGAGGCGCTAAAGCCCAATTTCCGGGCCTTCTACACCAACGACGCCAACAGCCAGCAGCTCATCGCCACCGGCGAGACGCCGGTCCAGGTCGTCCTGACCATGAACGCCTACTACATGAAGGGCCAGGACGTGCCGATCACCGTGGTGATTCCGAAGGAAGGCGGCGTGCTCGGCATCGACACGGTGGCAATAAACGCGGGCTCCAAGAAAGCCGATCTGGCCTACAAGTTCATCAACATCGCCCTCGACCCGGCAGTGCAGGCCAAGATTGCGGAACTCAAGAAGGGCAGCCCCACCGTCACCAACGCCAAGGTCGACCCCGAAATCGCCAAGCTCCCGGGCGTATTCACCACGGCCGAACAGTGGAAGTCTCAGGCCATCAACATCGATCCGAAGCTCAGGGCCGAGAAGACCGCTGTGTGGCGCAAGTGGTTCGCCGAGAACATCATGGCGCGTTGAGGCCGGCTCTCTGATCCTCCGCCCCCTGCGCGGGCAGCGTAGGGTGGGGGTGGCGCAGCAGGCACCGCCCCGCCTCACCCTGAATCACCCCCACTTCCGGCTCCTCCCGACACAGCGGAGGAGAGCGTTCCGGGGAGCCCTATGAAATCCGCGATCCGCCGCCGGCCCTTCCTGCCCCTGTTCGTAACGCCGGCCGTGCTGGTGGCCACCGCGATCGTGGCCGCGATGGTCGCGATCCTGCGCTACAGCCTGCACGCCTACGTGCCTGGCTCCCTCGACGTCGGCGGGTTCACGCTGGAGAACTTCTCGGATCTCACGCGGCCGATCGTGCTGCGGGCGCTGCGCGACACCGTGCTGATCTGCTTCGAGACGGCGCTGATCACCTTGTTCGTCGGATATCCCGTCGCCTACGCATTGGTGCGCACGCGCTCGATCCTGCTGAAATCGATCATCCTCATCATCGCGGTGACGCCGCTCTTCCTGGGTGAGGTGGTGCGTACCTATGCCTGGACGGTGGTGCTCGGCAACACGGGCTTCGTCAACGCGAGCTTGCGCCAGATCGGATTGATCGACCGGCCGATCCAGCTCATGTTCACCGAACTCGGGGTGATCGTCGCCCTCGTCCACGTAACGCTGCCGGTGATGGTCATCATGCTGGCGGCAGCCCTCGCCCATATCGACCGCGACTACGAGCGCGCCGCCCAGAGCCTCGGGGCCGGGCCGGTGCGCGCCTTTCTCACGGTGACCCTGCCGCTCTCGATGCCGGGCGTCGTGGCGGGCTTCACCACCGCCTTCGCCTGGACCTTCAGCGCTTTCGCCACGCCCCAGGTGATCGGCGGCGGCAAGATCGGCGTCGTCTCGACGCTGGTCTATCAGCTCGGTCTCTCCTCCTTCAATTTCCCGGTCGCGGCCACTCTGAGCCTCGCCGGGCTCGTAATGGCGCTTGGCACGATGTGGCTCGTACGACGCGCCGCCCGTCCCCTCGAAGCCCTCGGAGGCCATTGATGCGCCGAGGCCTCAGTACCCAGATCCTGGGGATCTCCGGCAAGCTCCTCGTCGGGCTGATCCTCGCCTTCATCGTTCTTCCGGCCTTCGTGGTGACGCTCGCCGCCTTCAACGACCGGGCGATCCTGAGCTTCCCCCCGGCGAAGTACTCGACGCGCTGGTTTACCCGGGCGCTGACCTACCGCGACTTCCAGACAGGCCTGTGGAACAGTCTCGTCATCACCGCCTGGGCCTCGACCATTGCGCTCGCCGTCGGCACCGGCTTCGCGATTGCCCTGAAGCGTTACAGCTTCCGCCTCAAGGGGGGTCTGGAGGGCGTGCTGCTCTCGCCGCTGATCGTACCGCACTTCACCATTGGTCTGGGTCTCCTGGTCCTGGCGACCGGGATCGGCGCCGCGCGGGGCTTTCCCGTCGTGGTGCTCACCCACGTGATCGTCGTGCTGCCCTTCGTGATCCGCAGCGTCTACATCTCGCTCCAGAACATCGATGAGCGACTGGAACTCGCCGCGGCGAGCCTCGGTGCCCGGCCGGGCCGGGTGCTCGGCACCATCACCCTGCCGCTGCTGGCGCCCGGCCTCGTCAGCGGCTGGCTGTTCGCCGCGATCCTCTCCTTCAACGAGTTCACGGCCTCGCTCTTCGTGACGGGCCAGGCGACCCAGACCCTGCCGGTGGCGATGTACGGCTACGTCCGCGAGTTCGCGGACCCGACGCTGGCGGCGGTCTCGGTGATCTACATCGCGGTGACGGCCACCCTTCTGATCGTCGCCAACACGTTCCTCGGGCTCGGCAAGGTCCTGAATGTTGAGCAAGGCCGTTGACCTCCCCCCGCCGGCGAGCCTGCCCGGGGCCGCCGCAAGCCCGCGGGGCAACCCGGCGGTGCGCCTCGACGGCGTGGTGAAGCGCTTCGGCGCTGTGACCGCGCTGGAGGAGACCTGGCTGCAGGTGGAGCAGGGCGAGTTCCTGACGCTCCTTGGCCCCTCTGGCTGTGGCAAGACCACTCTGCTGAATCTGATGGCCGGCTTCCTGGAAGCGGATGCTGGCGAGATCTTCATCGGGGGCGACCTCGTGACGGCCACGCCGCCCTACGAGCGCGAGATCGGCATCGTCTTCCAGAACTACGCCCTGTTCCCGCACATGAGCGTGGCGAAGAACGTCGGCTACGGCCTGCGCATGCGTGGCGTCCCGAAGCGGGAGATCGCCGAGCGCGTGGACGCGGCCCTCGCCCTCGTGAAATTGACGGGGTTTGCCGACCGCTCTCCCCGCCAGCTGTCCGGAGGACAGCAGCAGCGCGTGGCGCTCGCCCGCGCCCTCGTCATCCGGCCGAGGGTGCTGCTCCTCGACGAGCCATTCTCGGCGCTGGACAAGAACCTCCGCGGGGCAATGCAGGTTGAGCTGAAGGAGATCCAGCGCCGGCTCGGGGTGACGACGGTCTTCGTCACCCACGACCAGGGCGAGGCGCTGAGCATGTCGGACCGGATCGTGGTGATGTCGGCCGGCAGGGTCCGCCAGCTCGGCACGCCGGATCAGATCTACCGGCATCCGCAGGATCGCTTCGTGGCCGGTTTCATCGGCGACGTGAACCTGCTGCCCGGTCGCCTCGAGGCCTGCGCGGGGGAGCGCGCTACGGTCGCGATCCGCGATTTGCGCCGCGAGGTCGCGGCCGGCGCCTTGAGCACGTGCGCGGCGGGCGCCGCTGTCGACGTGTTCGTGCGGCCGGATCATCTCGGCGTACGGCCGGCCGGCGAAGCGGGAACCCTGCCGGCGCAGGTCGCAGCCCTCGTGTACCAGGGCACCCACATCGATCTGCATGCCGATCTCGACGAGGGCGGGCGCGTGGTGGTGCGGGTTCCGGGGCAGGGTGCGCTCGCCACCTACGCGCCCGGAACACCGGTCGGCCTCCTCGTGCCTCAAGGCGGCCTCGTCGCCTTCCCGCCGGAGGCGTGATGCGGTTCGGCCCTTGCGGCGTCGCGCGTTGCCGGGCCGGTTCTGGCCGGGACAGGAACACACCCGATGAAGCTCCTCTACGCGAGAACCTCCCCGTACGTTCGGAAGGTCATGGTCGTCGCTCATGAAACCGGCCAGGCCGAAGCGATCGAGAGGGTGCCGGTCATCGCGACGCCGACAGAACGCAATCCGGAGACGGCGCGCCACAACCCGCTCGGCAAGGTGCCGACCCTGATCACCGGCGACGGAACCGCCCTGTTCGACAGCCGGGTGATCTGCGAATACCTCGATGTGCGTTCCTCCGGCCCCCGCTTGTTTCCCGAGGGCGAAGCCCGCTGGGACGCGCTCACCCGCCAAGCGCTCGCGGACGGATTGCTCGATGCGGCGCTGCTGCTTCGCTACGAGCGCGTCATGCGGCCGGCCCCCGCGCGCTGGGACGCGTGGGAGGCGGGCCAGATCGCGAAGATCGGCGGCGCCCTCGACCGAATGGAGGCTACGCTCACGCGGGATGCGGGCGAAGTCGATATCGGCGCGGTCGCGGCGGGCTGCGCCCTCGGCTACCTCGATTTCCGCTTCCCCGATCTGGCCTGGCGGAGCGGCCGGCCAGCAGCGACCGCGTGGTACGCGGCCTTCAGCCAGCGTCCGTCAATGGTGCACACGACGCCTGATGCCGCCTCCGCCTGATCGAAGCGGAGGCCGGGTCAACGACAGGGCCGCTTCGGTCCCGTAGGGTACCTCAGCGCACACGTCGCGGCCGGACGGCCACTCGGCAAGGGAGCCCCGGATCGTCGACGTGGGACGCGATCGTGACGTGCAGGTGGAGCCGGTGAGTGTCATGCCCGGCCGCGGAGGGTGAACTGCGCCGCGTTGGTGCCTTCGTGCAGGACAAGCACTTCCAACCAATCGGCTCCCGCCAGGGTCAACACGTCAGTCGCTCGTTTCGGCCGGGTCGGGCGGTCGGCGGCTTCGGATTTTCCGAACCAAAACCACGGCAAGTGCTTATTGTTGCCGACGGCCGGATCGATATCCTCGGCCTCCTCAGTCTCAACACAGGCGCTGTCCGGGTGGCTGCTCCAGTGGCGGGAGAGCCGCCCGGCGCATCGCCGCAACCGTGTCCCCCGCTCCCGGAGGTAGGAACGACCCGATGACCGTCCACAAACGGATCCGGCCTTTCAACACGCGCGACACCTATCCGGAGCAGCAGATCGACAACGATCTCTGCCAGACCGTGGTGGCACGGGGGCAGATGGTCTTCGTGCGCGGGCAGATCGGCCAGGATCTCGACACCTCCGAGAGCGTCGCTGTCGGCGACGCGGCGGGTCAGGCCGAGAAGGCGATGGCCAATATCGCGATGCTTCTGGAGGAGGCGGGCTCGAAGCTGGAGGACGTCTGCAAGATCACGATCTACCTCGTCGATCCGCGCTATCGCGAGCCGGTCTATCGGACCGTCGGGCGCTGGCTGAAGGGCGTCCATCCGGTCTCGACCGGGATCGTCGTCTCCGCGCTCGCTCGGCCCGAATGGCTCGTGGAGATCGACGCCATCGCGGTCATCCCGGAGGACGCGTGACCTTCTCGATCGTGGCGCGCTGCGCGTCGACCGGCATGTTCGGGGTCGCCGTATCGTCCTCCTCGCCCGCGGTGGCGGCGCGTTGTGCCCACGCCCGTGCCGGAATCGGCGCGGTCGCGAGCCAGAATGTCACGGATCCTGCGCTCGGTCGCCGTGCCCTCGACCTGATGGCGCTCGGCGCCGACGCCGCGGAGGCCGTCGCGGTCCTGCGGCGGGCCGGCGGAAAGATGGAGTACCGCCAGGTGCTCGCCGTGGACGCCGCCGGAGGCGCGGCGATCCATTCGGGCCCCAGGGCGCTCGGGATCTGGGCGGAGGCGCGCGCCGCGGACGTCGCCTGCGGCGGCAATCTCCTCGCGGATGCGGGTGTCCCCCAGGCGATGGTCGACGCCTTCCTTGGCACGTCGGGCCATCTCGGTGACCGTCTGCTCACTGCCATGCGGGCCGCGCTGGCCGCGGGCGGCGAGGCCGGACCGGTCCACTCGGCCGGGCTGATGCTGGTGCGCGAGGTCGCGTGGCCCGTCGCCGACCTGCGGGTCGACTGGACCGAGGATTGCCCGATCGCGGCGCTTTCCGCGCTGTGGGACCTCTATCATCCGCAACTCGACGCCTACGTTACCCGCGCCCTCGACCCGGTCGCCGCCCCGAGCTACGGAGTACCGGGCAACCTATGAACGGTGACGGGGCGCGCGGCGGCATTCCGGTCGGCTTGGCTGCTCGCTGAAAGCGGCGGATGCGGTTCACCCTGCGCCAACTCGAATACTTCATCGCCGCCGGCCAGACCGGAAGCATCACGCTCGCATCCGAGCGCATTCACATCTCACAGCCCTCGATCTCGACGGCCATCGCCCATCTGGAGCGGGAACTCTCGGTGCAGCTCTTCGTGCGCCACCACGCGCAGGGGCTCTCGCTGACGCCGATCGGGCGCGAGGTGCTGCGCGAGGCCAAAGCCCTCGTGGAGCAGGCCGAGGGCCTCTACACCCTGGCCTCAGAAGCTGGCGGCCAGGTTCGGGGGCCTCTCTCGCTCGGCTGCATGGTGACTCTCGCACCGATGCTGGTGCCTGAACTCGCCCACGCCTTCACCACGGCCTTCCCCGCCACGCAGATCCGCTACGTCGAGGGCGATCAGGAACAGCTGATCACCGGCCTGCGCCGTTCCGAGACCGAAGTCGCGCTGACCTACGATCTGCACGTGCCGAACGACATCCACTTCACCCCCCTTGTCGATCTGCCGCCGCACGTGCTGGTGGCGGAGGGGCATCCTCTCGCCGAACAGGCGGCGGTCGCGATGGCCGACCTCGTCGACGAGCCGATGATCCTGCTCGACCTGCCGCTGAGCCGCGAATACTTCCTCGCCCTCTTCATGGCCGAGGGTCTGCAGCCGAAGGTCGTTGCCCGCTCGGCGCATCAGGAGGTGGTGCGCACCATGGTGGCAAACGGCCACGGCTACACCCTGTTCAACGTGCGCCCGCGCTCCGATCTCGCCCTCGACGGGAAGAGGCTCAAGCGGGTGCGCCTCGCCGGCACCCACCGCCCGATGCGCATCGGCCTCGCACGCCTGAAACAGCTCAATCGCTCGCGCCTCGTGGAAGCCTTTGAGACGCATTGCCGGGCCTTCATCTCGGATGCCTACATCCCCGGCATGGTCGCCCCGGCCATCGAGAGGCGCGTGCCGCGTTGACCCTCCTCGCCCCCGCGCAGCCGGGGCGGGCAGGCCCCGATCCAGTCACGGCAGAGAGATCCTTCAAGGAAGGCCGCATGACCGCTCCGATCCCGATCCTCTTCCTGAACGGCCCGAATGCCAACCTCTACGGGCTCGATCCCAGCGGCACCTACGGGACGGAGAGTTTCCCAGAGTTGAAGGCGCGTTGCGAGCGCCACGCCGAATCCGTCGGCGTCGCCCTCGATTTCCGGCAATCGAACCACGAGGGCGTGCTGATCGACTGGATCCAGGAGGGGCGGGGGACGGTTGCGGGTCTCGCCATCAACGCCGCCGGGCTCACCTACACCTCGATCGCGATCCTCGACGCGCTTCTCGCCTTCCCCGGTCCCATCATCGAGGTGCACATGAGCAACATCTGGAAGCGCGAGCCCTTCCGGCACCATTCCTACATGTCGCGGGCGGCGACCGGTGTCATCGCGGGGCTCGGCGGCTTCGGTTACGAACTCGCGATCACAGCCCTCGCAACCCGAGTGCGCGAGGCGCGGACATGAGCGAAACCCTAGTCTTCGCGAGCGCGGTCGATCCGGTCGAGCCCTGGCGCACCGCGTTGGAGGGGCTTCTGCCGGATCTTCGCGTCAGGACGCCCGAGGTGATCGGGGCGGAGGACGATGTCCGCTACGCCCTTGTCTGGAAGCCGCCCGCTGGGTTCTTCGCCCGCTACCCCGGCCTCCGGCTCGTCACCATCCTCGGCGCGGGCGCCGACGCCCTCGCCGGCCGGGACGACCTACCCGATGTGCCGGTGACGCGCCTGTCCGACCCCGAAATGGCGCGGATGATGACGCATTACGTGCTGTTCGCAGTGCTGCGCTATGCCCGCAACATTCCGACTTTCGAGGCAGCCCAGCGTGCCGGCCGCTGGCACTACGTCCATCCGCGCGAGGCCCGCGAAATCCGGGTCGGCGTGCTCGGCTTGGGCGAACTCGGCGGCGCGGCAGCGCTCGAACTCGCACGTCAGGGCTTTTCCGTCGCCGGGTGGTCCCGCACGCCGAAGACGCTGCCGGGGATCGCCTGCCACGCGGGCCCGGATGCGCTGATCCCGTTCCTCGCGCAGACCGAGATCTTGCTGGTGATGCTGCCGCTTACGCCCGAGACCCGGCGCCTGATCGGAGCGGCCGAGATCGCCGCGCTGCCGCGGGGCGCCAAGCTCGTCAACGTCTCGCGCGGGGCGGTCATCGACGAGGCGGCCCTGGTGGCGGCCCTGGCGTCGGGCCATGTTGGCGGCGCGACCCTCGACGTCTTCGAGACCGAACCCCTCGCCGACGGGCACGCGCTCTGGGGGATGGAGAACGTCCTCGTCACGCCCCATCTCGCCTCGGTCGCGATTCCGGCCTCGGCCGCCCGGCAGATCGCCGAGAACATCCAGCGGGTGCGGGCAGGTCACGCCCCGGCGCAGCGCGTTGATCTTACAAGGGGATACTGACAATGCCCCCTTCGCGGGTCGGTGGGAAGCGCCAGGCCCGCGGACGCGCCCATGGGAGTTCCTATGGGCTGTCGCAACGCGCTCGCTTGCGGCGCGCTCTTGCACCGACCCGGCATCAGAGGCGGCCGTGACCGCACTCCTACGGGTCAGCTGATCGCCTAGGCCTGGCGCGCATCGTCCTCGCCCCTGCTTGTGAGGAGAGGTCTTCCTGACCCGTGTTCGGGCCTGGAGGGCGCTGGCAGGCGAGAGCGAGAGCGAAGGAGGCGCGTGAATCCGTGGTGACGGGCCGGAGACGGCTCGGCTCGGACGCGCGGAGACTGCCAGCGCGCCCTTTCATCGGGCGCAGGAACACATTCCGTCTCGGGCATGGAATCCCGACGGATCCGCCGCTCATCAGCGCGTATAGGCGTCGTAGTTGCGCTGAATGACGATATGGTCGGCAATGTGCTTGGCGTCCTGCCAGCATCCGTAGATGAAAGCCGACGCACGGTTCGTCAGATCGGGAAGTCCGAGGAAGTATATACCGTTCTCGGCCGAGACGCCCCGCTTGTGCAGTGGCATGCCCTGCTCGTCGAACGCATCGACGTCGAGCCAGCTGAAATCATATTTGAAGCCGGTGGCCCAGAGAACGGTCGTGATGTTGAGCGCCCTGATATCGAGGCTGGCAATCGGCTGCTTGAGACAGGCCGGATCTTCGAGGAGCTGCCACGCTTCGGGCTCGGGCGGCAGGTCCATGCCTTTGCGCTCGATATAGGCGTCGGCGTCCCGCAGGACTTCGAAATAGGCCTCATCGCCTTGGGCGATGTTCCTCTTGAGGTCGTCCTCGAAGCGCAGGATGCCGTCCTCGTAAGCTTTGGTCACCCCGACGAGCGTCACCCCCATATGGGCCAGTCGCCGGAAGTCCACGGTCCGCCCGCCTTCGTAGCCGCTCACGGCGAAAGCGACGTGCCGCTTCTTGCGCTTCGACTTGACCTCGTCCCAAAGGCCGAGCGCGCCCAGCCACCATGTGTAGTCGCGCTGGCGATAGGCACGGGGCGGCCGGTAATGCTCGCCGACCGAGAGATACACCGTCTTGCCGGCCTTGCAGAGTTCCTCGGCGATCTGCGAACCCGAAGCGCCGCATCCAACCACCAGCACAGCGCCAGCGGCCAGTTGCTGAGGGTTCTTGTAGGCCGAGGAATGCAGTTGATCGATCGGCGCATCGGTCGGAATGATCTCCGGAAACGACGGCACCTGAAACGGTCCGGTCGCCGCCACGACTCGCCGAGCCTCGAAGACGCCGTCCGAGGTGGTGATGGTGTATCCGGGCCGGCCCTGGCTGTGCTTGACGTGCTTGACCTCCACGCCCGTTCGGATCGGAGCCTCAATCATCGTGGCGTAATCGTCGAAATACTGTGCCATCCGGTCTTTTGCAGGAAATGCATCCGGGTGCACGTCCTCGAATTTCAGGTTCGGAAATCGGTCGTGCCAGGCCGGACCGTTGGCGACGAGCGAGTCCCAGCGCATGGAACGCCAGTTCTCCGCAATGCGGCTGCGCTCAAGAACGATGTGCGGAATACCCAATGCGCTGAGATGCTCGCTCATCGCGATGCCGGACTGGCCTGCCCCAACGACCAGGGTGTCGGTGGCTTCGACTGACATATCAGCTCCAAAAACGTCCCAGGCGCTCTGAACGCAGACGCGCGCGATGCGCCGTCAGGCGCGGACCTTCGATCTGCCTTAGTGAGGATCACGAAAGTTGTTGCGAGTATTGAAGTTGCTGGATCTTGACAGCACAAGCACGATTTTCTTATCGCACGCTTCGGAAAAAGCGAACTGCGCGACCCCCGGTCAGAGCATCAGGACCCGAAAGACCAGCTCGAGCCGGGCGGGACGCAACGATCTGACCGCACGACGGTGCGACACCGTAAGTGCGACGCGGCGATCCGACGCCCCGAACGCGTCTCAGCGTCGACAGGTCGGTCTGGCCCGGAGCTGAAAGGGTAGGGTGGCCGTTCGGGCCATTTGTGAAGCTGCTGATCCTCACGGCGCAGCGGCGCGACGAGGTCGCGGGCCTCACGCGGACCGAGCTGCACGAGCAGGGCACGGAATGGCACCTGCCGGCAGCACGATCCAAGAATGGATCGTCGCGTATCATCCCGCTGAGCGGATCGGCGCAAACGGTCTTAAAGGCTCTCCCGAGGATCCAGGGCGACCTTCTTCTAACCACGACAGGGGAGGGGCCCATCCGAGGCTTCTCGCGCGCCAAGGTCCGCCTGGACAACGAGATCAAGGCGGCCAACGGCGACACGAGTCTGGTGGCACGGCGAAGCGGACCCGGACGCCGATCGAGCTTGGTTGGTCCAAGATCTCATCAGCGAGACCGGCAAGGGGTTGATGCCCGGTCAGTGGGGCTGCGGGAAGACCTTCACGGCCATCGACCTCTCCGCGTCCGTGATGACCGGCCAGCCGTTCGCGGGACGACGTGTCATCCGACAAGGTGGCGTCCTGTTCGTCGCCCGATCCGCCTCCGCGGCCTCGTCCAGGGCAAGCTCGGCTCCGAACCCGACGAGCACTTGCCTTTCGCTTGGATAGACGACTGCCCCCGCCTCCTCAACACAGAGGCGGTCGCCCAACTCGTTGCGGTGGCAAAGGCGGCTGAGCATCTGCGCCAGGTCTTCGACCTGCCACTCGCGCAGATCATCGTGGACACCGTCGCGGCCGCGGCCGGCTTCGGCGATGAGAACTCAGCCGCTGAGGCGCAGCGGGTTATGAACGCCATGGAGGCGCTGCGCCGCCAGACGGGGGAGTTCGTGCTCGGAGCGACCACTTCGGCAAGACCACCGAGACCGGCACCCGGGGCTCCTCGGTAAAGGAAGCGGCTGCGGTTCTCGCTGTGCTCGCCAACCGTGATGAGGGTGGCGCTATCAGCAACACGCGCATGGCGATCCGGAAGGTGCGCGGTACCCGCAGCGGGTACGAGATCCCTTTCGACTTGGAAGTTGTCACCGTCGGCGAGAACTACGACCGCGAGCCGATCACGACCTGTGTCGTGAACTGGCAGACGGACCGCACCTCTACGTCAGCCGTCGCGGCCAGAAGGGAGCGCTGGCCGACATCGTCGAAAGTGTTCCGCCAAGCCCTTCTGACGAGCCTCGCCGACCATGGCATCCGCGCGTGGCCGTTCGGCAACGAGGGCTCTGAGGTTCGTGCCGTCGCTCTGCAAGCTGTCAGGACGGCGCTCTTCTCCATCAACCCAGCCGATGGGGATGACGAGGCCAAGCGGTCAGAGGCCAAGCGCAAGGCGTTCAACCGAGCCGTCGAAGCATGCCTCGGCCGCAGCCTGATCGGCTCGGTGACCCTGAACGGCGTCGACCACCTCTGGCTGATCGAGGCGTCGGAGTGAGTCCCGCGACCGAACGGACAGGACAGATCCCCAGGGTTTTGCCCTGTCCGTCCGGTGTCGGACGCCGGACAAACGGGACATCTGCCCGGATTGTCCGCATTTTCCGGCCGCGAGGCTTAGGCGGCTTTGTCGTCGATCACCGGCACGGCGAAGAACTTGAACGGGTCCTCGAAAACCCCGCCTTGCGCATCCATGGCATCGGCACAGTGCTGGCTCTCGATTGTCGTCGAAGGTCGAGAGGAGAAAGTGGCGGTAGGCGCCTCTAGGCTCGCGGCTCTGATTTGCTTTTCGACTTCGCCCTCATGGGTCGAATGGCAGAACATCCAAGGCTCGCCATCCTTCTCGATCGTCACGTAGGCCATGGGCATCTCCTGCGGTTCGGCAGGGACAACGCAGCAGGATGCGATTGGGCAGCGGACGATGTGGCCAAATGGTGGTCCGGCAGGACTATCACCTGACCCTAGATGCCGGCGCTCGCTGCGCCTGCTTCGGCAGCCTGCTGAACGGTCGCTCCCTCGCGTAGGGCCATGGCAATGGCGGTCGACATCGTATCGACGGCCATGGCGCGATCCTCTCCGTGGTCGTAGGGGCTGTTCTCGCCAGATCTCAGCCGCCCATAGTGGCCGCTCGGATACCTCGTATCCAATCGATCCCTGAGCAACTTGACGGCGGCGTTGTAGTCACTCTCGAAACTGCGCGCCCGGCTCGAATACTCGCCCTCGAAGACACCGGCCTCCTTATCCGCAGCGACCGAGTCGGCGCGTCGTTCGTGTCTGCTGCCGAAGATGATCTGCATCATCTTGGAAAGCAGCCAGCTAAGGAACTGCATGGTAGCCCTCCGATGGGTCGGCGCTGGCCGCGCCTAACCGGCCTGAGTCGATGCAGATCAAAGCAGCGGCCGCGAGTTCGGTATCGAGCCGATGACGGCGCGGCAGCGTGCACGGCGTGGCCGGCGGACCGGACGGGCGAAGAAGGTCGGCGATCGCCTGCAACTTCACATGCGCAGCCAACCAGAGCCGAGCGATGGGCGGATCAGCGCCGGCCGCCGCCAGTCGGTTTCGTGTCGTTCTCGATCGCCCGCATGGCGTTCTCGAAGGCCTTTTCCTCCGTCAGGAATGCGCGGTCCGATCGCTCGGACAGCTTACCGTACTTCCGCAGCGCCCAGCCGAACTGGCCTTCCGGCTTCTTCAGGGGCTCGATGGTAATAGAGTAGGGGTGCGGCACGTCGTTCGTCATGGCCGAGCTATGCCGACCATGCCCGTCGGCTGCAAGCACATCTCTCAGTCACGAAGCGACCGGCTTGCCAGGCGGTGACGTCACCAGAAATCTTCGCCGATTAGCGCGCCGCTCCGGTCGAAGGTGCCGCGCCAACCTCTATCGGGCAGACGGACTGTCACTAGTGTCTGACCAGCACCCTCATCACTGCCGGCTTTGATCCGCGCATCGACCTGGCCTTGACGCTCCATGCGCCTCAGGTCCGTCGCGCTCATGCCGAGACACAGCGCTAGCTCGCGGGGGTCGACGATCCAATCGCCCAGATGTCCGAAGGTGAGCCTCATGGGGCGGCCCTTCATCAGTTCGGCAGCGGTAGCGAGGCAGCGAGTGACGATAGCGCGCCTAGGCTTGAGGCAGGCCGTGGCGCTCAACCGATGATCAACCGGATCAGCAGGCACGCCACCGCCGAGCCCGAGAGTGCGATGCCGAGTAGATATGGGCTGGGAAGTTGATCGCCCAAGTTGACGTTTTCACCCCATCGATGAGCCGGCTTGTTGGCAGCCGTTCCGCTTGCCGAGCTGGTGTTCACGTCTCGATAGATGTGCGCGCTCATGGCGAATTCCTTCCAATGGTCGAGCTTGCAGAAATTATCCGACCACTCCTTGCGTGGTTCAGTTCTCGGATCGGCACTGGAAAACGAAATTCGAAGGCGCGACAAATTAGCATGAATATCCGGCATTGGATATAACGAAGCATCCCGCTCCATAACTAAGGCCGACAAAGCGACAGCGGGCGAATTTTAGATAGCTACGGCAGCATCTTGCTGCGGCGCATCATGTAATCCATCGTTCTAGCTGCGCAGTGATTGAGGCGTAGTCACATCATGACCAATTCTCTCCGACGAGACGCTTTGCTCCGGCTGAAGGCCGAGACCGATCTCGCCCGAGCGGTGGAGACCACCGCCGGTCAGCGCGGCCAGACGATGAGTGAATTCACGCGCCAGAGTCTGCGCGCTCACCTCGCCCGTCACGGTGTCGGCTCAGCCCGGATGACGGTCCTCGCACCGCCGGCCGCACCCGCCCTCGCTCGTGCAGATTGAGGGAGACCGGCTTGAACCTTCCGGTCGCCAACATCCGCAACGACCGCCATGTCGCCTCCTATGTCAGCCTCGGCCGCAGCCGGCCTGACCTGAAGCCGGTGGTGTTGGATACACCGCGCAGCGCGACGCGGATTTGCGCTGAGCGCGACGCCGCCCAGGGCGAACGCGAGGCCCTGGAAGCCAAGCCGGTCCGTCGTGCTGCTGAACGGCACCTCCGACGACGTGGCTGCCCTCGACCACCGCATCGCTCTCACCGAGATCCGGCTCGACCAGCTGGAGGTGCAGCACGCCGCCGCGGTGCTCGCCGAGGCTGAGACCAGGGCGGCTCACGAGACCGAGCAGAAGCGCCGCAAGGATCTGCACCGCAAGGCCATGAAGACTTCTGCCGAGGTTGCCAAGCTCGCCGATGAGTAGGTCATCGAGGCCAACCGCTTGATGCCGCTACTGGAGAAGATCCGCGAGCGGGCCGCGCTCATCGAGGCCGCCAACTTCGCCTTGCCTGACGGCACTGAGCCAGTGCCACCCGGCGAGCCCCGCTGCAGCGGTCTCTCCCGAGATTGAGGACGTCACCATGACCACCGGCACGTCACTCCATCTGCTGACGGTCTTCGTGGTCGTCGCCGTATTGCTGATCCATCGCACCTCTCCTTTGCTGAGAACTGCAACTGCCGCGCCGACACGAACCCGCCGGGCCGACTCGCCCAATCAGCGGAGGCCGTCGTGGTTAACGAAACCTTGCCGCGAGACCGGGTCGACGTCCGTGATGTGCTTCACGCTCGCCGTCTTGGATTGGGGCTGCATCGCTTGAGGAAGGTGGGACCCATCAGGGCTCTCCGCACGGAGGGTGCCCGGTCAAGCGAGTTCCCGGGTCCTTCCAAGCGAGGGGAGAACCTGAGGGTCCGCCCGAGCAAAGCTTTGTCTAGGTGCAAAGTCCCAAAACCATGCAACGCGCAACAGGCAACTCACGCAACATGGCAACAACTGAGACCAGAGCCGCCTTCGCCCGCCGTCACGGGGTGAACCGTTCGACGGTTGGCCGCTGGGAAGCCAAGGGCAGCCTCGTGCTGACTGTTGATGGCCTCGTGAATGTCGAGGCATCGGAGCAGTTGCTGTGCGGCCGGGCGGAAACCTACCGGGGCGGCAAGGTCAAGGGGCCGAGCGCTCGGAAGGACCGTCCGAGTTTTTGCCCAGATCCGGGGCATGGATCGGTCCAGGATCGACCGCAAGGATTGGCCGCCGACGGCGGGGGTCGGGCTGCCCGGGAGAAGGCTAGGAAAGCGTTCGAGGCGATGCAGAAGGGCGAGGGCCGCCTCGATGCCTCAGCCGGACGTGCAGGTGTCGTGGGAGGCCCGCACATCGAGAACAACGGCAGCGTCAGCGTCGTCGTGCAGCGGCCAGGACCGGACACGAACGTCCGCACCTCGACCGCCGGCAACCTCTTCAAGGATGTCGTCTTGCGGAAGGGACGGACGATGGCTTCGGCCGGGGGCGGTTGAGCGTCAGCCTCTTATCGAGCCAACTTCGCTGCACGAATTGGCGGAGCCACACTCGACGGATTGGATGCAGCGAACGAGGCTACGAAGCCGGCCAGAGAGCGCACATCATCTCGCTGCCGCGGATCCCGAGCGACCGCCTCTGCCTCGCGTTCTAGCCGAAGGTTACAGGCTTTCGAGGGCAGCCCGACGTCCGGCGTGCAAGCGTCGTGGTGAGCACATGCTGCATCGAGAGCGTCGATTGGTGGCAGCGGGGCGTTGTTGCCGGGGCCGCAGTAGTTGCCGTGAATGAGGAGCTTGGCGCCGCCATTTGCGGCGGGCTGTGCCAGGGCCGGAGCAGCCCACGAGGCGATCAGGAAGATCGGGGCGGCGAAGCTGATGGCGGTGCGAGTCAACATGGTGGAGACCCTCCAGCACCCACGCCCCACAAGTCACGTTGGCGATGACGGTGCAGTGGCGAGAACATCACTACAATCCAGCCTGCGCTGTGCTTGAGAGCACAAGCCCCGCGACGAGTGCGCCCTACCAGCGCGGCCGAAATCGGAGCCTCAGACAAGCCGGTTAGAGACGTGGTGCCGAACCGCGTCTTGTGGGTGTGCGTGGCCCGCTTCCGTCGCCCTTCGCGACGTTCTCTCATAGGCCCTTTGAGATGCAGCTACGAAGGCTTCGGCGAGTTCGCGGCTCAGATCATCCACGACGAGCCCGGGCGCAATAACTGTGCAGCGCCCATCACAGTTTTCCGAGATCGCGAACTCCGGCATTTGACCTCTCCGGATGCAGTCCTTCCCAGAGAGTCTCGGCTGTTTCGATCGCGCGTCAATACTCCATTCGAAGACCTATTGCATGATGTCAGCATGCCCCCTCAGTCAGCAGCAAATCTCATCCGCGACATCGTGCAGACCCACGGGCAGCAGATGGCGAAGGTGACCGGACCGGTATTTTGGACCGGGCCATTTGCGAGGCGACTGCATGGTCGCTGCCATTGGTGGCCGGAAGGCCCGATCCGGGTCGCTGACAGGCGCGGGCGGGCGGTAGCCTAACGACGAATGCGGGCGGACGCGGTTGTCTGTGTTTCGCCGTAGACCGATCACGATCTGCGCTTCTTTCAGCGAGTAGAAGATCTCCTGACGCAGGCACGCATCACGAAGGTTCCCGTTGAGGCTCTCGCACTACCCGTTCTCGCACGGCGAGCCCGGAGCGATGTACTGGATCTGCGAGCCAGGACGCACTTGCGCAGTGCTTTGGAGTTCATCTCCGGGCCATTGTCACAGCGGATGTGCTCCGGGATGCCGTGCAGGCACATGGCGTCGGCCAGCGCCTCGATCACGCCGACGCTGTTGATGCGCCGCGCCACCTTCAGCGCCAGGCAGACCCGGCTGTGCGCGTCGATCAGCGTCAGGATGCGCAGGCTCCGCCCATCGTGCGTCTGGGCTTGGACGAAGTATCCCCAACTCCTCTGGTCCAGGCTGATCCTCTCAATCAGCCCGGTCCAAAGCCGGACGGTCAGGTCAGGCACCGCGGCTCTGGCCTTTGGGACCGGTAGGCATGTTCAACCTCTGCTCCGATTGTTCATTTGAACCAGCCGGGTCAGAACCTCTTCAAAGCTCGAATCTCTTTTGACGCCATCCACGACGGCTGCTGTCGCGATCAAATCGCGCTGCATGTCGGGATCCAACAAGGGCCACGCCAGGATCACGGCCGCCCCTAACTGGGCCAAGGCGATGTTGTCTCGCTCGCCGTGGGTCTCGATGAGCGCACGATCTTGATCGGCCATGGAATCCTCCTGCTTGCCGCCAAGCATACGGCAGCCGGATGGGACGCGCGAGTGTACGGAACGAGAATGCGGAACGGTCCAAATGGGGGCAGATCTTAAATTGAGGCGCTGCCAAGTTTTGTGCTGGCACTGCTTTGTATAGCTTCCTCGTCCGCAATCGCTCTATCAATTGCCTCAATCTCAGCCTGAACGTTCTGGATACTCTCCTGCTGATCCACCAGCTTGCGGCGATCCATTACCATGTCGTTGCGGAGCTTCCGCAAGGCTTCGACCGGACTTAGCATGTCTAGCTCCTATCGGTACGAGCCGCTCTGGGCCCTCGCCGTTCTCCTCGATGAAGATGACGCCGGCGGCTTCGAGGGCGGTTCAACGCCTCAACGGGTGCGGCCCAGATCATAGATCGGGAACAGTCGCGTCGAGCCACTCCGCAGCCCCCAGCAGTGTCGGGAATGTGTGCTTTGCGCGCTCGAACGGCGCAGGGAAGGGCGGGCTGTCGTCTAGGGTCTCGGCCATCCAATCGCCCTCGCGACCGTCCTCGGACACGTCTCTGACGAGGCTACCGACCACCTTGCCGTCGAGGACGAGATCGAAGCTGCCCGCGGCGAGCCGTTGAAGGATGTAGGTCATCGAGTTTCCAGATTGGACGCCGCGCCACGCGACATCAACGCGGCAACGCCGGGCGAGGATGTCAGTTCGCCCCCTCAGGACCGTCCCGGTGCCGCACGTAGCCCTGGCCGCTGAGCTTACTCTGCATCATCCGGATCCAGGCTCCCACCTCTCCGTACCGGCGGCGTTTCTGAGTACAGGAACCGTCGAGATACCCAGCCTTAGACCTTCCGGTAGCGCACGAACACCCAGTTGCCGTTGCGCTCGCCAGTCGGAACGATCCCGCGTCCATCGGGCGGGATCACACCAACGATCTTGGCGTCGGCCGTAGGAAACTCGCGGACGTTCAGCACGTCGTTGGGCGCGGTATCAATCACCCGCAGGGTCTGCTGCGCCTGTGCCGAGCCGCCAGCTATTACCGCGAGCATCGCGGCTACCCACACCTGCTTCATTTCAGATAGCCCTTTGCCTTCAGGTGCTCGGTGAGGATCTGGCGGATGGCCTCAGATCGATGCTGTCCGTCGGATCCATCCTCCGATCGTCGTGCGCATTCAGGAGCCAAGCGCAAGCCTGCGCGACCTCGCCGGGAAGGCGCGTCTCATGATCACCGAGCACGACGACGGCGACCAGTATCAGGGGCATCGCGCTCTCATCGCACTCTTGAACGAGGTGGTGGCGCTATGCGGCTGATCTACGCCTTCCTTGCAGTCCGGATGCTCCGGCTGGCCCGCTTCGACCTGTTCCGGCACGAGCTGCTGATGGCTGATGCGGATGCGGCTCTAGCCCGGTCCAGGCAGCGAGTGCGGATCGCCGAGGCCCTGGCTGCTCGGGCGGATCTGCCGTCACGGGCGGCACTGCGGTGACGCTTACTGGTAATGTTGCCGGTGAGAGCATCCACGCCCGCGACGGCGGCTTGAGGGACACACCAGTCCGCGAGTGTGGAGGTCGAGCACTCTCGACGCACCCGAAATGCAGAACTCCAGAAAAGGGTTCAATTCCAGCGCAGCGCATCCACGCTCGCCCCCCAGCCCGCCGGACTAGAAGGATTGGGGGCCAGTATTCAGTTCAGCGATGCCATATGGCGGCCCGACGGAGACCACGGCCGGGCCTTAAGCCCTCAACGGTAGACGATGCAGCTGTTGACGTCCCCGGTCGGCAGGAACTCGCAGTTGGTGACCAGTGGGATCACTCCATCGTCCGTCAAGGTCGAGACGGCCGCCTCGCTGATCGGCGGGGAGGTCAGCATCACTGTGCCGAACGCCAGGGTGGCGGCGGCGAACGCGAGAACGAACAGCAGGAAGTTGCGCTGGAGCGCGGGGAGCAAGGCAGTGGCCATGGTTGTCCTCCCATGCAGCGCAGTCGGTGCGCAGGATCGAAGGCTAGGCTCGGATGCCAGGCAAAGCGTCCCTCGAATGAAGGAGGAACATGTGATTTCAAGCGAACGCCGCCGAGGGTTCACCATCCACGCCCGCCGCAACAGCTGAGGGGCATATCCGCGAGCGGGCGTGGATGCGCCGTGAGACGGTCGAAAACTCACTGGCATGACAATTAAGCACGGCGAGGCTTGCCAAACCGTGACTGCCCTTCACGGACGCCGCCCGCGCATCCGGCGCGGGCGTGAGATCACGAACGTGTGACCGCCCGCCGTTACCCGGTGCGTTACCCAGAAGCTTTTTGGAGAGCCCGAAAACCGAGCTAAGTGACTGGTGCTGCGAGAGAGGATTGAACTCTCGACCTCTTCATTACCAATAGAGCGTGCCGGCATATGTTCCGACTCCGTTTGCGCGCTGTGCGCGATGTGTT
>NZ_NPKS01000017.1:0-131938 GCF_008329595.1 Methylobacterium sp. P1-11 | reverse complement strand
CCGTGCGCCCCAATCTTCGCGGCTACGAGGCCGCGTTCGCTCGGCGCATCACCGCGACCGAGCGGGGTCGCAGTCATCCGCTCCTGGCAGGACGCCCGGATTGCCAGGCAGTCTCCTGGCCGATCGACTGACCGGCCTCGATCGCCGGTGCGCGAACCGTCAGTCGAGGGCCACTGTCACAGAGGCCTCAGCGGCTTTCCTCAGAGCCCGACACCTTCGAGATAGCCACGGTTCCACGTGGGGCTGATCAGGATCTCATTGACACACACCGTCGCCGGCAAGCGGGCGACGAACAGGATCGTTTCGGCGAGATCCTCCGCTTGCAGCATCCGGCCCTTGTCCTCGATCGTCACGGGAACCGGCCGTTTGTCGAGGAGGGGCGTCGCGACCTCGCCGGGGCAGATGCAGCAGGACCGGATGCCATACCCGCATTCTTCCTGGTTCAAGCTCTCCGAGAGCGCTACCAGCCCATGCTTGGCCGCGGAATACGCGGGTCCCGTCAGCTTGGAGACGTAGCGTCCGGCCCACGAGGAGACGTGGATAATCAGACCGCCTCGCTGGGTGCGCATCGTCGGCAGCACCGCCCGCGACGCGTAGAACGGACCGTTGAGGTTGACTCCGACCACGGAGTCGATGCCCGACGGAGTGACCTCGCTCCAACTCCGCTGAGGCACGTTAAGACCCGCCGAGTTCACCAGCAGATCGCAGCGCCCGTAGGCGGTGTAAACCGCCTCCCAGGCCCGCTCGACCTCGAGGGCCACGCCCATGTCGGCGGGGGCGATCAGGGCTTGCCCGCCCGCTGCGCGGACGAGGTCCGCGGTACGCTCGAGGGGCTCCCGTCCCCGACCCGTCAGCGCGAGCCGCATCCCGGCCTTCGCCAGCGACACAGCGGCGGCCTGTCCAATGCCGGACCCGGCTCCCGTCACCCAGGCGACCTGCCCCGCAATATCACGCATCATGTCGATTGACCCTATCTCTACGGCTGGCCGACGAGCGGGCAGCCACCCTCTGCGAGAGGCCGGAAGGCCTGCTCGGCGGGGATCGTGTCGAGGAGCCTGTAGAGGTCCCACGTGCCCTTCGACTCTGACGGCGCCTTCACCTCGAACAGGTACATCGGGTGGATCTTGCGCCCGTCCGCCCGGACCACGCCCTTGCCGAACAGCGGGTCATCCGTCGGGTTGGCCTTCATCCAAGCCATCGTCGCCTGCGGGTCCACCGACTTGGTCGCCGCTACTGCCTTCAGGTAGTGCAGGAGCCCTGCGTACACACCCGCGTGGTTCATCGTCGGCATGCTGTTGCCGTTGCGCTTATAGAAGCGTTCGGAGAATGCTCGTGTCCCCGGGTTGAGATCCCAGTAGAACGACTCCGTCAGCACCAGTCCCTGCGCAGTCTGCAGGCCGATCGCATGGACGTCGACGGCGTAGACCAGCAGGGCGGCGAGCTTCTGACCACCGTCGGTCAGACCGAACTCATGCGCTTGCTTGACCGCGTTGATCGTGTCGCCGCCTGCGTTGGCCAAGCCCACCACTTTCGCGCCCGAAGCCTGCGCCTGCAGCAGGAACGAGGAGAAATCAGTGGCTGGGAACGGGACCCGGGCTGCGCCCAGGACCCGTCCGGCTCCCTTGTCGATCACGGCAGTGGCCTCGTTCTGCAGCGAGAGGCCGAAGGCGTAGTCGGCGGTGAGGAAGTACCACGTGTCACCCCCACGCTTGAGCATGGCGCCCGCAGTGCCGTGCGCCAAGGCATAGGTGTCGTAGGTCCATTGGATCGTGTTCGGCGAGCATTGCTTGCCAGTGAGTTCCGTAGTCCCGGCCCCGGAATCTATAAAGACTTTGTTCTTCTCGCGCGTGACTTGGCTGACCGCAAGGGCGACCGAGGAGGTCGGCACGTCGAGGATCGCGTCTACGCCGTCGCGGTCGTACCACTGGCGGGCGACGGCGGCGCCGACATCAGGCTTGTTCTGGTGGTCGGCCGAGACGACCTCGACCTGCACGTCTGAGTTTGACTTGACGAAATCCTCGACCGCCATCTGCGCGGCAAGAACGGAGCCTTTGCCGCCGGTATCCGCGTATACGCCGGACATGTCATTGAGGACGCCGACCTTGACGTGGATCGGCTGGGCGGAAGCGGCGCCGATCATGGCGGCGAAGCTGATCGCGGCTGTAAGGATGCAGCGTTGGATCAACGCCATGGCAGACCGTCCTCCCAGACAAGTTATTGTTCAGGGTAGGAGGACACGCTTGGCTTCCCAGCGTCAAGCGCCGGCCCGCAGCGAGGTGCGGCGCAGGGGAAACGCAGCGGTGAGAGCAAGCAAGTGACGTGAGCGGGCACTATGATGCGGTCTGAGCCGGTCACGACTTCGGTGAGGCCGAAGTCCACCGACTGGCCGGGGCGAGCGCGAAGCGGCTGGCTGAATCTGGCCGATTGCAGCCCATCTGCCTTTGGACAGGAAACCGGAAGAGCAGACGTCCTAGAGGAATTCTGTTGTTCCTTTTGCGCCTACCTCAGGTGCCCGCGTTCGTGACCTGAAGAGTGATTCCGTGTCGTCTTCGCGACCGCCAATCTCCATGTTTGAGCAAGCCCGTCGACAGAAAACTGGCCGGCGCCGACGACCATGAAGGCGCACATGCCGCCCGCGATCGCCAGATCCTTCTCGAAGTGTAGCAGTTCGTTCCGAACGGTGAAGTTCGCGTGGAAGAGCACGGCGGTCGCGACACAGAAGAGGCACAACGACAGGGCGGCCGCTCGCGTCTGCCAGCCCGCCGCGACCGCGAGCCCCGCGCCCAGCTGAAGCACGATGGTCGCGGCTGCCAAACAGGCCGGCACGCCGAGCTTTGCCATCGCGGCGAAGGTGCCGTCGAGGTTCGCGGCCAGCACGAACCCCTCGTGGATGAAGATCCAGGCAAGCAGGAGCCGCGCGAGCAGCAGCAGGCCGTCGCGCAGGGGTGTTTGGATAAGATGAAACGACCAGGCCATGGCGAAGTCCCCGATCGACACGGGCCGGGCGCGGGACCCCCATCGGTCCCGCGCCTCCAGCATCAGCCGCCGGCCTTCGCGGCGATCGCCTTCTCGAGGCCCGCTCGTTCCTCGCAGCCGCCGGGACAAAGCTCCCCGAGCGCAACGAGCTGGTCCTTCGCTTTGGCCACGTCGCCCATCTCAACATACAATTCGCCGAGATACTCGCGGGCCGCCTTAAAATCGGGCCTCAGGTCGAGGGCCTTCGTATAGTAGGTCAGCGACGTCTTGAGGTCGCCGGTTTTGCGCAGGGTGAAGCCGAGCAGGTTGTAGACGTCTGCCTGCTGGTTGTCCTCAGCTAGGTCGCGCAACTCAGCCAGAGCGGCCGTGTAGTTCTTGGCGGCGATCTTGGCCCGTATGGAGGTGAGATCGACCGAACTGCTCGACGAGTCGTCATCGACAGCGAAGGCGGGCAGTGACGTGCTGAGCAGGGCCGCTGTGAGGCCGGCCGCCAACACGACGGCGCGCAGGTAGGCGTTGTTGGTCATGGTCTGATTTCCTTGTATATCGAGAGGGGTCAGGCTTCAGCAGGCGTGAACGCGTAGGCGTTGCCGTCCCTGACGAAGGTGCCGGCGCCCGGGAACGGGAAGTGTGAGCCGCAGATCGCCATCTTATCGGCGATGATGCGGTCGAGCAGCATGCGGCGGGTGCCGACCGCCATCGGGCCATCCTGGTCGTAGCTGCCCTGCCAGTCGGGATGCGGGGCGAGCAGCGCCGGCACGTACATCGTATCGGCTGAGATCATCAGCTGATCCGTGTCGGAGGAAACTAGCAGCGCGGAGTGGCCGGGCGTGTGGCCCGGCGCGAAGAGGAGCCGTACGCCAGGCGCGAGCTCGGAGCCGTCTTCGGCCAGACGCCAGTTCTTCCAGGTCGGGAACACGTCCGCGATCCGCTTGCCGGCGCCGCGCCGGCCCTCCGGCAGCTTCCCGAGCCGCTCCGGGTCGGTCCACCACCGGTACTCCGTGCTGCTCACGACGAGTTCGGCATTCGGGAAGGTCGGCGCGTTCGTGCCCTTCTGCATCAAGCCCCAGACATGGTCTGGGTGGAAGTGCGAGATGAGGACGGTGTCGATCTTGGTATGGTCGATGCCAGCCGCCGCCATGTTGCCGGGCAGGTGCGTGGCGTTGGCCTGCCACTGCCCGACGCCGGAGCCCGCGTCGCACATGACGTACCGGTCCCCGAGCTTGAGCACGAAGACGGTGAGCGGGATCGGCATGAAGTCGGTCGTCAAGCCCGCTTTGGCGAGCGCTTCCTTGGTCTGGTCAACGGTCACGTCCTTGATGAAGGCCGGGTCGTGCGGCTTGCGCCAGATGCCGTCGTAGACGGCCGTGACCTCGACCAAGCCGACCTTGAACCTGTGGAAGCCCACGCTCGGCTCGACCGGCATGGCGCTGGCGGTAGGAACGAAGCGCAGCGGTCGGTTCAGGCCGAAGGCTGCCGCCGCGCCCAAGGCTGTGCATGCGGCCCGGCGGGATAAAGTCACCATGAACACCCTCTCCTGTGTGAGTGCGTGCCTCGAATAGTGAGAGCACGCGCGCTTCGTCTGACATTCGCCCCGAAGAGGAGGCTTCCCTCGGGCATCGAGCGTGGCGAAGCCGCTCCTCACTACTGGTGTAGACCGAGGGCGGTCGCGGTTTATTCTCGGTTTCTCATCGATCGGATCGGCGGTGACGAAAGCGACCGGGTGAGAATAAAACGAGCCTGAAAGCTGTCTCTCGAAGAGAGGTCCGCACCGCGGCGCGACGGCACGATGAGCGAGCCAGGGCGATGGCGAACAAACTGATAGGCGCGCACGCTCTGCACGGGGCCGCGGCGGCTTACCGAGCGGATGCGGCGACGCCGTTCGATCGGCTCGCGGGCTACCTGAGCCCGCTCGCCGACGAGTTCGGCAACGCTCCGGCGAAGATCGTGACCCGTCGCGCCGGTCGGCCGATGGCTGCGGCATTCTCGTTCGCCGCATGGCTGGTCACCGCGGCCTCGGTCGTGCACGATGAGGCGCATCCGGTTCTCGACGCCGAGGCCGGCGAACGGTTTCAACGGCTGGTGCTCCCGCAACTGGACGCGGCCTACAGCTTCGCCAGGTTCCTCAGCCGCGATGCCGACGCCGCCCACGACATTGTGCAGGACGCGCTTCTGAAGGCTTGCCGTCACTTCGCCAGCTTCCGGGACGGGAACGTCAGGGCGTGGCTGTTCGCGATCGTGCGCAACTGCCACTACGATTGGCACGCGGCGCGGGCTCGCTCCGCCCGCTACGAGGCCGATCCCGACATCGGTGAAGAGGAGGGCTTCGACGGTGGCTCGGTCCTCGACCAAGTCGTCTCCGAGGAGGACACGCCCGAGGCGGCTCTGATCCGCAAGACGGAGGCGGAGCAGGTGCGCGGCGTCCTTCTCGGGCTACCGCAGCCCCTGCGCGAGATGCTCGTGCTGCGCGAGTTGGAGCAGCTCTCCTACCGCGAGATCGCGGCGGTGACGGCGTTGCCGATCGGGACGGTGATGTCGCGCCTCGCGCGGGCCAGGAGCGAGTTCGCCGAGGCCTGGACGCAGGAAGCTCGGATCGGAAGGGCTTGACCGTGGTGACCCGCGAACCTGACGGTTGCGCCGATTGGGCCGTAACGCTGCACGGCTTTGTCGACGACGAACTCGATGCGGCGAACACCCTCGCCTTCGAGGCCCATCTCGCGGCCTGCCCCGGCTGTCGCGCCCAGGTCGAGCGGTTCACCACCCTGCGGCGGACCGTTGGACAAGATGGTGTCGCCTGGCCGGTGCCGGAGCACGTGCGCGCACAGGTCTTCGAGGCCGTTGCGAGAGCGGGTGCACGACCGAAGAGCGACGCGCGACGGTCGACCACACAGCTCCTCGGCTTCGTTCGGCGCTGGAGCTTCATCCCGTCAGCCGCCGCCCTGGCCGCAAGCCTCTTCCTCGTTCTGGCGATCCCGCATTCGCGTGCGTCGCTTCAGGACGAGATCGTCTCGAGCCACGTCCGGTCGCTGCTGGTGGATCATCTCACCGACGTTCAGACCTCGGACCGGCACACGGTCAAACCGTGGTTCAACGGCAAGGCCGACATTTCGCCGCCCGTCGTCGAGCTTGCCGCGCGAGGCTTTCCCCTTGTTGGCGGTCGGCTCGACTACATCGCCGGCCAGCCGGTACCGGTCATCGTCTATCGGCGTCACGGGCACGTCATCAACGTTTTCGTGTGGCCCGCTCGCGAGTCGGCGCCGCAAAACTACAATGAGCGCGGGTACAACTTGGTCTGGTGGAATTCGCAAGATCTCACATTCTGTGCCGTGTCGGACGTGGCAGGCGCTGATCTGCTGCAATTTCGGCAAGATTTTATGCAGTCCGAAATTCAATAGAGATGGCGATACCGCGTCGAATCGCTCTTGATCGACACAATCGGAGGGCGTTTATTCGTGACCTACGATCCGCGTGACCACGTGCTTCACGGCAACGAGATCTTCGCCGGCCTATTGCTTTGGTCTCTCATCATGATCGCGGCTTGCTTGGCGCCTCGTTCGTTCGAGGCAACCCCTAGCAGGACGGCACAACAAATTCCCTCCTGGCACCGAGCGCCACTGTGCACGCCGACGATCTCGCGTCGTGAACGGAGTGTCTGAGCCGTTCATTGCGGAGCCACTCTGATGCCGAGGCCTCGTAGGCTGCTCGGCATGGAGGTCATCCGAGGAAATCGATCACAATCGGCTGGATAGCGGGGACGGGCGCAAAGCGGCCGGCTGTAACTGGCCGGAAGCGGCCGGTCCGCTTCCCAGAAAGTTCGCCGGAGAGGCGGACGGCCTCCTAACGACCCAACCCGGTCATCCGTGGTGCGACGAGCATCGCTCAGGAGCGGACATGCCGAGGCATATCAGGGAAGCGAGCAGTCGATAGGGCTCGGCCCCAGCAACCGAGCCCGCCGACCTGCCGTTGCTAGAGAAGGCTTGGCACGGGGGCGTGCGCGAGGCCTATGATCGCCAGCCGGAGCGCCGCAGTCGAGCCGGCCGCGATCGGAATGCGCTGGATGAGTGCAAGCCGCACGAGGACGCCTACGTAGCCGCCCCGATGGCTACCCTTCCAGATGCAGATTTGCCCCTGAATGGGTGGGCGCGGACGTGGGCGGCGTACGTGTCGTTCGTGGTGGATCCGGTGAAAGCCTGGATTGAAGCGCTAGGGCGCTGATCTGCACCAACGCCACCTGCAATCACGGGCCCTGGGCCGACGCTCCGCGGTGTCCAGTTCCCCCGCACGCACTGACCGTCACGCGACCGCCCGGCCTAGGCTTCACGGGCAGGGTGCGGAGAACTGGTCCGCACCCGCCTGTCATCGCGTGTCCCGCCCACAACAGCGTCGTGCGGGTCGCGAACATCTCGGGCGCATCACTTGGGGAAGCGGTGCTGTAGTAGGTGCCGGTGAGGTTGCCCACCGCGCCCAGATCGTCCCCTGGAAATCGAGACCCAGGCCGAGCGCCGTCTGGCGGACGAGTACGACGCGGCGCAGGAGCGGCGCGATGTCGCAAAGCTCGGGGCGAACCAACACCAGCAGGGTGTTCTGCATGAGGACACCCTCGCGACGGTTGCCGAACTTGGCCTGACCGGCAAGGCAACCCACGAGGCCCGGCCGCTGCGTGACGTGGCGCTTGACCGGACCCGGCCGTGTGATCCGCGCTGTCCCCGAGCGGGGTGCTGAACGCTTCATTCGGAACAGCATCGGCGCTGCGCAGTTTTCTGACACGAATCAGGAGGGACCATCATGAAGAAGCTCGCTATTGTAGCTATGTGCCTGGCTTTCACTGGCCCAGCTCTCGCAGAAAGCGTGTCCGAGAAAACTGGTCTGAACTCGTTAGTCGGCGCCAGTCCGAATACGCAGGACTTTGTCACTGAGGCTGCTATCAGCGACATGTTCGAAATCCAGTCGAGCAAGCTTGCTCAGGAGAAGAAGGACACAAAGGTAAACGACTTCGCGAACAAGATGATTGCCGATCACACCACTTCGAGCGAAGCCATCAAAAACATGGTTCAAAGTGGTAAGGTGAAAGCGGACATTCCGGGATCTCTCGACAGCAAGCACCAGAGCATGCTCGATAAGCTCAAGGGTCTGAACGGCGACGATTTCGAGAAGCAGTACCGCTCCGATCAGATTTCCGGCCACAAGGACACCGTCGATCTGTACAAGCGCTACGCCAAGGCCGGCGATAACGCGGACCTGAAGGCGTTTGCGGAGAAGACGCTGCCGATCGTTGAGCACCACCAGAAGATGGCCGAGGATCTCGCCAAGTAAGGCTAACGGGCCTGGACGTACACTTGCTGGATAGTACGGCAGCGTGGATCTCACTGGCGGAAACGCCAGTGAGCGCAGCGGGCGTACCGGGATCGGCACGGCAACATCACTCAGATGGACACCGCGCGGATCAGCCGGCAGCAGCCCGAACCCGGTGCGATCGAGTGAGACGCAATCAGGGCCAGCTGCGTTGATGCCGCATTGGTTGTGCGGAGATCCTGAATGGCCGACGCTTTTGCGCCGCCGCTTGCCGTGCTGATTGTCGAGGACAATCCCGTGCAGCTCATGGAAGCGGCTGCAGCCCTTCGAGATGCCGGATACGAGGTCGCCGAGGCCTCGACCGTCGAGGCGGCTCAAGCCCATCTAGCGACCCGACCTGAGCTCGTGGCCATGGTCGCAGACGTTGACCTCGCCGGCGAGCCCCTGAGCGGCTTCACCCTAGCCAAGGCAGTCGCCGCACGCTGGCCCGAGGTTGCGATCCTGATCGTCTCGGGAGTGGAGTGGCCGGGCGAAGAGCAAATGCCGATGGGCGCGCGGTTCCTGCGTAAGCCTTTCGCGCATCACGGGCTCGCCGATGCCCTCAGTGCCGTGCTGGCGGCGCGGGGGATCGGCTCGTAAGTCGACCGCCCGCGGCATCCGCGGAGCAGTCTGCCAGCGTGTTCATCGGCGTCAGGTGTCGGCGCTCGACCACCTGTCCAGCACTTCCGACCCGGCGTACAGCTCGACATGATGGCCGTGGGCATCGTCGCGGGTCTTGCAGAGGTCGACCGCCGAGGCAAAGCGGGTCCGCGCAGCCGCCTCCGTCTCAACATCCTCGGCGATCACCTGCTGCCCATCGCGGAATGTGAGTACGTGAAAGGGCGGGTGCTTCAGGTCGTTGGCTTCCACGCGCTGGGTCTCCAATCACATCGTTGCACGTCAGCCAGCGCCGTGGCCGCCCTTGGCGTTGTCGGGCATGGGGATGTCCGGCCGGTTGTCGTACCCGCCGCTCTCGGGTCCCTCGGCCGCATCGGGCTCTGGGCTGCCTGGGGAGTGCGGGCCGCTGCCGCCGGCTTCCGACGTAATGTTCTTGTTATCCCGCTTCAGCGGAGCGGGCGGCACCGTTCCGAAGGCTTCGCGCGCTGCGTCAACATCCTGCCCCATGCCGGCCTCCCTGGTGTTGTGGAGGTTCAAGGCCTGGAAGGGCGACGAGTTCCCGGAGTACGACCGGGCTTCACCAAGCGTAGGCTTAACGAACCATTCGCCATGTTCGTTAAGCTATGGCTTAATCTTGGAGCGCCGTGCCCAGCCATGCTTGATGTCGTGATCTGGTGGTTTGCAGCCGTCGCACTTGTCGGATCGGCCGCTTTAGTCAGCTTGGCCTTGCTTGAGGGGCGCTCACTCAAATCTCAACCCGCAGGGATCCAGCTGAGCCGGGGAGAGCCCCTCGCTATCCGGCACTTTGGCCGAATGTAGGATGCTGGCCGACTCAACCCGCTGACGCACGGCCGGACCAAGATCCGGGGGCCCCTCAAGCCAACGCTGCACTAACTCTGAACTCGGACCACCTCGTGGGGGCAGATCACCCGCTTCGACAGGGCCGTGTTCCTTCACAGCGCCAGACTAGCTCGGCAGCTGCTTCCCTTATCCACTAAATAATTTTGGCAAATTTACCTGCTTGCAAATTGTAGAACGCCCGAGATCCATCGTCAAAGTGCATAACGGCTAAGGTGACATGTCGAAGCAGGTGTCATTACAATGAAATTTTTTTATCATGTTATGAAACTTTTTGATCCGACGCTCCATTCGGACGGATAGATCTAAAGCGAGGGGATAAAAACTATATACATGTTAGGAGATTTTCCATGAGGGCACTGGTTTGGCACGGCACTCAGGATATCCGCTGCGACACGGTCCCGGACCCCAAAATTGAGGATGATCGCGACGCAATCATCAAAGTCACCGCCTGCGCGATCTGCGGCTCGGATCTTCACCTCTACGACCACTTCATGCCCGGCATGGAGAAGGGCGACGTCATGGGCCACGAGTTCATGGGCGAAGTCGTCGAGACCGGTAGAGGCGTCAACGGCGCGCTCAAGAAAGGTGAGCGCATCGTCGTGCCGTTCACGATCATCTGCGGTGAGTGCGACCAGTGCAAACGTGGCTACTTCTCCGTCTGCGAACGCTCGAACCGCAACAAGGATATTGCCGACAAAGCCTTTGGGCACACCACCGCGGGACTGTTCGGGTACACCCATCTCACCGGCGGTTACCAGGGCGGGCAGGCCGAGTACGTTCGCGTGCCGTTCGCCGACAAGACGCACATCAAGGTGCCGGAGAACCTGAGCGACGAGCAGGTCCTGTTCCTCGGTGACATCCTCCCCACCGGCTGGCAGGCGGCCGTACAGGCCGATATCCAGCCGACCGATACGGTCGCGGTCTGGGGCGCCGGTCCCGTCGGCCAGATGGCGCTGCGCTCCGCGCTCCTGCTCGGGGCCAAGCAGGTGGTCTGCATCGATAGCGTGCCCGAGCGCCTGGAGATGGCGCGCGCGGGCGGTGCCATCACCATCGACAATAGCCAGGAAAGCACGGTCGAGCGGTTGAACGAACTCACGGGCGGCAAGGGCCCGGAGAAGTGCATTGATGCCGTCGGCATGGAGGCGCATTCGCCGCGCGCGCTCGAACACGCCTATGATCGCGTCAAGCAGGCGGTGATGTTGGAGAGTGACCGCGCTTCAGTGCTGCGCGAGATGATCTATGTCTGCCGTCCCGCCGGCATCCTCTCGATCCCGGGCGTCTATGGCGGTCTCGTCGACAAGATGCCGATGGGGGCCCTCATGAACAAGGGATTGACCATCCGCACGGGGCAGACCCACGTGAACCGTTGGACCGACGACCTCGTCAAGCGCATCGACGATGGTCAGATCGACCCCTCTTTCGTGATCACCCACCGGGCCAAGCTCGATCAAGGGCCCGAGATGTACAAGACGTTCCGCGACAAGAAGGACAACTGCATCAAGGTGGTGCTGAGACCCTGAGTGGTTCCGCGGCCCGTCGAGCTATGGCGGGCCTGCTCACTTCGCCCTCCCGGCTGCAGCGAGGAAGTCAGCATGTCCGAAGCTATGTCTCGACGCCAACGGAGCGGCACTCCCGAGCGCTCTTCGCTGCCGAACTATTTCGTTTCAGAACCGCGCCGCAGGCCAGATCCCGCGACCCGGGAACTTGCCCGTGGCTTAGGTTGGTTCTCGATCGGGCTTGGGCTGGTCGAGGTGACTTGTGGGGGCGCCATCGCTCGCTGGCTCGGAATGCCGCGCTCGGCCCCAGTCATCCAAGCCTACGGTGTGCGCGAACTCCTGCAAGGGCTCGGGATCTTGGGTGCAAGCGATCCAACCCCGTGGATTTCGGCACGCGTGGCCGGAGACGCGCTCGATATCGCCACCGTGCTGCCCGGGCTTGAGGGCCATAACCCGCGCAAGGACAACGTGGTGATCGCCCTTGCGGCTTTGGCCGGCGTTACGGCAGCCGACGTGATCTGTGCGCGGAACCTCTCGGAAGCCCCCCTCGCTCCGTCTGAGAAGGTCCGCCGCGATTACCGCCGTCGCAGCGGCTTCCGTCGTCGTGCCGAGGCGATGCGGGGCGCGGCACGCGGCTTCAAACCGCCGCCCGACATCATCGGCCCTGAAGCGATGCGTCCCTGGACCTTAACCAACGCCTGAGGTTGGAAGGATGGCTGGCCAGATCCTGCCCGTCCTCGAACAGGCATCGGGCGTGCTCGTCATGGGCCTGGTCCTCGCCGGCATCTTCCTAACGGTCCTCTACGCGCGCATCGGGACAGGCCTGATCGCGGACAAGGTTGCCCGCCTCACCTGGGCGATCTTCCGCTCCTGAGGCGGCCTACGCTTGTGATCTCAGGCGCAATGTTGCGCTTTCATGATCAAAGTCCCGCCTTGAAACAACTGCCTCAATTGGGGCAGTGACATAGAGTTAATCGAGGCTGCTTTCGAAAGGCGGCAGGCTCGCTGACGTTTGGAATGTTGCTGATGGCTCGTCGGATCAGGCTCTGGCGTCGACCCCGCTTCCGCCCGCCTGCTCGTCGATGGCCGCCTTCGCCGCCGCCATCACCTTACGCAACAGGATCCGGATGGCGTTGCGCACGACGGCCTCGCGTCCCATCCTGGCCCGCGGTTACCGCGCGGAGCTGCGCGGCGACGGCAGGTTCGAGGGCCGGCCGCGGCCGGCGCGTATCAGACGCAATCCGCGGAACCAGGCCGAGGTGGAGGCGGCACCGAGCGCGGCCGTCCGGCTCAAGCCGGCCAAGGTCATGAAGGACCGATTTAACCCTGAGCGGGCTGACGGTGAGCGCGAGACAGGACGCCGGCTGCGAGCGTCATAGCCGAGGGAGCCGCTGCACTCCGGCTCGGCCAGAAGATCGGGTGTCGACGCGTGCAGCCGCCCGATGCACTTCGCCTGAACGCCTGGTCGGCGGCTGATCCGAAGCAGCGCCGCGCTGCGGTATACTGGCCGATTGAGGTAGCACCGGACCGTCAAAGGCCGTGCTACACTTATCGGCTCTTCGAGCATGGGAGGGGTCGATGAAGGTGTTCCAAATCCGTCAGAGCGCCACAGGCACGATTCTCTGGACCGGCTCAGCGGCCGATCCGTTGGCCGCCCTCGATGCCATGGCCCACGCCGCGGGCTATTATGATCACAGCGATATGCCTGACCACTTGCGGGCCGGCTGCCTACACGTCGCGGAGATCCGCGCCTAGCACGTCGCGACTGCGGCCCGGCCGCTCTAGTCTCCGGTCGTCAAGGCGTCAGTGATCAGAAGGTTGACCAAGGCATCTCGCCTTGCTCGTCGCATCACGATGTGGGCGGCCGCTTGGGTATCCAAGGGATGACCTCCCTGACCACCTCACCAGCGCTCTTGAGGGCCTGGTCCGCTTTCGCTTCCGAGGACTCACCCCGAACATCGGTGAACAGCTCACACGCTCGCCGGTCGGGCTCCTCATCTGAGCGCTTCTGGCCTGGCCGGTCCGTCATGGGTGTACGCCCCAGACGCATCGGCCGCTCGGCCCTGCCCCGATCTGCCCACGAGGCGGGGGAGCGCCCGATCCCACGAGCGCGAGCCGATACGCAACGCAGCTCGGCCGGATCGAGATCGTGGAGCACCGCGTCGTTGTTTGTCGCGAACCGTCCAGTTTTGACTTCTTGGACAACTCGGATTTCCCCGTTGCGGTGCTTTCATTGCGAACACATTGACCGCCTCAATCGAGTCGATATCAATCGAGACCAATTGACGAAATCTGAATAGTGCTATATTGGCGCATATATCTAACGGAACGCGCCCGCCAGGAGTGCATCCGATGGGAACGCATTGCCGAAATAGAGCTACATGTGCGCTGACCGCATTAGTGATTGCTCTGGCATACTCGCCTCTGGCATCGGCGCAGGATGCGGACAGCAACCATCTTACCGATAGTGTGGCATCAAGCGCCAGGAACGATATAGATCCCGCGCCGAGCGAAGAGCCTGATCTATCGATCATCAGCCACGATGTGGTTGGAGAGTTCGGCACCGCCGTCCCATTAGACATCAAGCTTATCCTTACGAGAACGGTCGTTGTCGAAGGGATCAGGTTGCTTGGATTGCCCTTGGGCGCGTCGATCAGCGACGCTACCAACACGTTCTCGCCATCGGAAGACAAGGACGATGCCGACATTCGCACCTGGGATATCTCGAAACTTCAGATCACGTACAAGGACAGGCGCAGCCAAAATTTCCCACTTACAGTCGCGGCGATCTGGAAATTTGGCACAGGCGGCCACTTAGAGGTGGCGACCAGCCGCTTCAATGTCAGCTTTGTTCAAGGAAATCGGGATCGTATGACTGTTAACGGCGGCGAACTCAGCAGCTCAAAACGGCCTACCGTCCAGATCCACGAGACAACCCCTTCCACCCAACGTCTCGTCGCCACAGTCAGTCGCGACGCCTCGATCTCCGGTGTTCTCGCGGCGGACGGACGTGCTGGGCCTCTTGAGGGCTCCGAGATAGGCAAGCGCACGGCAGTTCCGGCGGCTGTGGAGGGGAAACCTGGCGCTGACGTGAAGGCAGTCGTCCTTCCGCGACCTCCGGCGTCACCGCAGCGAACATCGCGCGTTGATCCGCTTGTCGAGCGGGCAAAGGGGCTGATCCGGCTCGGTGACATCAGTGGCGCGCGGCTTCTGCTGGAGCGCGCTCGTACACGCAACGCGCCGAACGCGACCTTTCTTCTCGCGCAGACCTGGGACCCAGCCATGCTGCGGAGCTGGAAGGTGCGTGGCCTGCAGCCGGACCCGGCCCTCGCCAGAAGCCTGTATGCGATGGCCACGGCTGAGGAGGGACCGGAAGAGCGGATACTCGCTGCGACGAGCCGTTGAGAACAAGCCCTGAGGACAGACGAATGATCGTTGGGGGACGCATAAATGCCGAGGCCTGCCCAATTCGCCGCTTTTCTCTGGCTTGCCACCGTAATGTCTGGTCCTGCCGCATGGGCCTTGGATACGAGACGCGCCGACGCCGGCCTCGAAACGGAGGCTGCCCTGGGCGAGCGGATGAACGCCAATACCGTTACGGTGGTGACGGGCACACCTGGCGGGACCTACTTCCGCGTCGGAGCCGACCTCGCCTTCGTGTTGGATGACGGCGATAACCTGCGGATCCTGCCGATCCTCGGCAAGGGGGCGGGCGAGAACGCCTACGATATCCGCTTCCTGAAAGGCGTTGATCTGGGCTTCGTCCGCACCGATACGCTGGACCAGCTGAGGCAAGACAAGCGGCTGAAAAATATTGAGCGGCACATCCAGTTCATCGCCAAGCTCTTCGATGACGAGTTGCACATCATCGCGCCGAAGGCGGTTCAGACGGTCGGCGATCTCAGCGGCAAGCGGGTCAGCTTCGATGTCAAAGGTAGTGGCACGGATTACAGCGGCCGGGCCATGTTCCGCGAGTTCGGAGTCACCGTAGAGGCGATCAACGTCGACCAGCCGACCGCCCTGGAAATGCTGCGCAAGGGTGAGATCGAGGCGGTCGTCTCGGTGGCGGCTAAGCCGGTGGCCTTCGTCGCAGGCTTCGAGCCGGGGGATCGCTTCCACTTCGTGAAGGCGCCCTACCCTGACACGATGAACGAGGCTTATGTACCCGCTACCCTCACGCGGGCCGACTATCCAAAGCTCGTTGGCGACGAGGCGGTGGAGACCGTCGCGGTCGGCACGATCCTCGGTGTCTACAACAGTCCGAAGGGGTCGGCCCGCTACGGGAAGCTCGTCCGCTTCGTCGACGCCTTTTTCGGCCAGTTCGACAAGCTCCTGGCTCCGCAGCGGCACCCGAAATGGCGGGAGGTCAATCTCGCGGCGTCAGTAAGCGGCTGGACCCGCTTTGGACCGGCGCAGGAATGGCTTGACCGCCACCGGGAGCGGGAGGTCGCCGCCCACCCGGATCTCGACCGTTTCTTCCAATCACAACTCGACGGACGGGCTGGAAAGGAAGAGATCTACCAAGCCTATTTAAAGTGGCGGCAGGCTCGGTGACCGCTCAGTTCGGCGGCGCGCTCGCGTAGACTCGGTCGTTCCGAGTCGCGCCGGATCAGCATCTGGAGGGATGTGTGCAGAGACATCCCGGGATCCTCGGATGAGGGGGCGGGCGTCCGGCCCGCCCGATTTGCGGATCGGGTCAGAGGAGCGAGGCGTGGCCGGTGAGCGCTGTCAACGAGCGCCGAAGTCTGGTTCATCCGCACGTTGTGTGGTGAGGCTGGCATCTGACGGGTTGCCGCCCTCTGCTCACGGATCTCTGCGGGCAGACGACTCCGGACCCGGCTGGGTCGGGACGGGCGATCCGCCAATGCCTCGGGGCCGCCGCTCTGGAAGGCATCATGCCAGCGGTAGAACCGGCACGAAGTCGAAGCTCCGGACGTGATGACAGTAGAGCGGACGTAGCCGCACGGCACAGGCCGTCGTACAGCCTTACTCGAAGCGGCGGGGTGCGAGGCCGCTGTGCTCTTCACCCTCAATCGCGCCAAGAGCCTTCAGGGCAAGCCTCGGATCACGTACTCTCGGCTGATCGGCAGCAACGTCGGTCAACAGCCGGTTCGTCGCATGGTTGTCGATCAGCGGCGCTACATAATGCCTGATCGCCGTGTCCCCCTGAGCCCGTCCCGGACTCGCCCGCGAGGCGTGTACGACGGAGTCATGGCCTCCGCACGGGACGCACCATTTTTGCCGCACGCATCAGAATTCATCGGCCGTCGGTGAGTATTCCGGTTACTAGCCTTCGTCCGGCTCGCCCCGGGCATTGACCAGGCGGCCGAGCTTCCGAACGATACCGCTTTCCCATTTGGGCTGCACTGCTCATCGCCAGGATAGGGATTGCCCGTGCGTCGTCCAGTCCTCGTCACATTCGTCCTCGCGGTCGTCCTCGCGGCCACGGCCGCGCAGGCGCAGTCCGGCCTCGGCAACGGGATCGGCAATTCCGGCGCCGGCAACGGCAACGGCAACGGCAACGGCAGCAACAACGTGCTGGGCGCCGCCGCGGCGGCGGGCTCGTCCAGTTCGGTGAACATCGGCGGCAGCGGCAGCGGCCGGAACACCCCCGGCGTGTGGGCGCCGGGCCTCGCGGCGGCCGGGATCGAGAGCTGCCTCGGCAGCGCCAGCGCCGGCGGCGCAGGCCCAGGATTCGGCGTCACCATCGGCGGAACCCTGACCGACAAGGGCTGCAACCTGCGCCTCTACGCGCGAACCCTGTACAGCCTCGGTCACCGGGTCGCGGCGACACAGATCCTATGCAACGATCCCGACGTTGCCCTGGCCCTCGCGGTCGAGGGCGTGCCCTGCCTCGCCGGCCCCGGCGCGGAAGTGCAGCGGTCGGTGGGCTTCACGGCCCCCGCATCCGACTACGCGGCAACGTCCGCCCTCGGCGCGGAGACCGGGCTTGAGCCAGCCCCCATGCTACCCCGCTCGCCTCCGAAGCGCCGCCGGCGCGTCCAGGCGGAGACCGGCCGGCGATCGGCGGCGCCCGCTAGCCCGCGGCCCGCGCCGCCAGGGCTCGCGGGTGCGGCGCAGGCGCCGGGGGCACCAGGTGGGGCGTGAGCAGAATCGCGATCTGGGTCCGGTTGTGGAGCCCGAACTTGCGCATGATGTTGCCGATATGCGTCTTCACGGTGTTGGCCGAGATCCCCATCTCGTAGGCGATCGAGTTATTCTTCGCGCCCGCGGCGATGTGCCGGATAATCTCCTGCTCCCGCGAGGTCAGGGTGAGGTGAGTGTCGGCGAGAGCGCCGCGCGCGCAGATCTGGACCACTGTGACCTCCTTCCGGGCCGGGACACGGCCAGCGAGACGTGATCATTCCATCTTGAGGGCGTCGACCGGATCGAGCCGTGAGGCCCGGTGGGCCGGGTAGTAACCGAAGAACAATCCGACGAGCGCCGAGAACCCCACCGCCAGCAGGATGGCCTGGGCGTCGATGACCGTCGCCCAGCCCGCTGACCGGGCGACGGTCAGCGAGATCCCGGTCCCGACAACCACTCCGACGAGGCCGCCCAGGAGGCAGAGCACCAGGGCCTCGGCCAGGAACTGGAGGCGGATGTCGGCGCCGCGCGCGCCGACCGCGCGCCGGATCCCGATCTCCCGGGTTCGCTCCGTCACCGTCACCGTCATGATGTTCATGATACTGATGCCGCCGACCAGCAGCGACACGCCCGCCACCGAGGTCAGCAGCAACGCGATCGTGCGCGTGGCACCCCGCTGGGCATCCATGGCGGCGGCCGGGTCGGAGACCCGAAAATCGTCCTCTTGGCCCGCGGTCATGCGGTGGCGCTGGCGCAGCAGCGCCTCGATCTCGGTGCGCGCCCGGGCCATGGCCTCGTCGGAGACCGCCTTGGCGACGATGTAGGCGACCGCGTCGCGGTTGACCCCGCTGGCGCTGCCGAGGAAGCGCAGCTTGGCGGTCTCCAGCGGAACGAACACCACGTCGTCCTGGTCGGGCCCCTTGGCGTCGAGCACGCCCACCACCTCGAACGGCACGCTCATGATGCGCACTTCGGCGCCGATCGGGTTGTCGTGCCCAAACAGCTCCTTGGCCACCACGCTGCCGAGGATCGCGACTTTGGCGGCGGTGGTCTGCTCGGTGGGGTTGAAGCTGCGCCCGCGTTCCAGAAGCCAATCGCGCACGAGGAAGTGGCCGTTCGTGGTGCCGTTGACGACGGTGTTCCAGTTTTTGTTCTCGCGCACGATCTGCGCGCTGCCCGACAGCGACCCGGCCGCGGCGCGGACCTGCGGCACCTGCGCGAGGATCGCCTCGACGTCGCCCTCGGTCAGCGTCAGGCGCGTGCCCGCCTTGAGCCGGATCCCGTCCTTCTGCGCGGTCCCGGGATTGATCATCAGGACGTTGGCGCCCACCGCCCGGATCTGGTCGGCAACCCGGCCCTGCGCGCCGCTGCCGATTGCCAGCACCGTCACCACCGAGGCGACCCCGATGACGATGCCCAGCATCGTGAGAAAGCTGCGCATCGGGTTCAGGCGCAGCGACCGCAGCGCGACCAGGAGGGTCTGGGCCAGGCTCATGCCGCCATCACCCGCCGGACGTCGCCGCGCACGTCGTCGAGGATCCGGCCATCGCGCAGGTGGATTGTGCGCGCGCACTGTGCCGCGACCGCGGCGTCATGGGTGATCATGACCACGGTCTGCCCGCCCCGGTTGAGCTGGCGGAACAGGTTGAGGATCCCGGCGCCGGTCCGGCTGTCGAGGGCGCCGGTCGGCTCATCGGCGAGCAGGACTGCCGGGTCGCCCACCAGGGCGCGGGCGATCGCCACCCGCTGCTGCTCGCCCCCGGAGAGCTGCGCGGGGAAGTGCCGCTCCCGGGCCGACATGCCCACCGATTCGAGGGCGGCGCGAGCGCGGAGGCGCCGCAGGCGCGGCGCGACCCCGGCATAGATGAGAGGCAGTTCCACGTTCTCCACCGCAGTGCTGCGCGGCAGCAGGTTGTAGGACTGGAACACGAAGCCGATCCAGTCCCGGCGCATCCGCGCCCGGGCGTCGTCCGACAGGCGCGCCGTATCCGCTCCGTCGAGGCGGATCGACCCCGAGGTCGGGCGGTCGAGCAACCCGACCAGGTTCATCAGCGTGCTCTTGCCCGATCCGGACGGGCCCATAATGGCGACGCACTCGCCCGCCTCCACGCCGAGCGAGATGTCGCGAATCACCGGCACCGACACGGTGCCGACCTGGAACGTCCGGTGCACGGCGTCGAGGGCGAGGAGCGGCATCGTTAAAATCCCAGCCGGACGCCGAACAGGCGCCGGCCGGCCGGCGCCTCCGCCTGCCCGACGACGACCTCGCTGCCCTCCGCGAGGCGGCCGGCCGCGCGCAGGGCGACGAGGTCGGCGCTGGTGGCGCCAATCTCGACCCGCACCGGCTCCAGCCGGCCGTCGGGCGCCCGCACCCAGACGGCGGGCGCGGCCGGATCGCGGGGCGCCATCCCCTCGGGGCTGAAGCGCAGGGCCGCCAGGGGCACCTTCAGCACGTCCGCGTCCTTGTGGATCGTCAGCTTCACCAGGGCAGTCATGCCCGGCAGGAGCAGGCCGTCGCGGTTGTCGGTCTTCAGGACGACCGTGTAGGTGACCACGTTCTGCGTCACCAGCGGCGCCTTGCGCACCTGCCGGACTACCGCCTCAAACCGGCGGCCCGGATAGGCGTCTACCCCGAAGGTCGCCCGCTGCCCCGCCGCGACCCGGCCGATGTCGGTCTCGTCGACGCGGGCATGGACCTCCATCTCGGCGAGGTTCTTGGCGATGTTGAAGGCCGTACGCACCTCCAAGCCCGCCGCCAGCGTCTGCCCCTGGTTGACGAAGCGGCCGACCACGACGCCGTCGGTGGGCGCGCGGATGACCGTGCGGTCGAGGTCGATCTCGGCACCGCGCAGGCTCGCTTGGCGCTGGGGCACAGCGGCGCGGGCCTGGGTCAGCTCGGCCTCGAGGCGCCGGACCTCCGCGACGGCGGCCTCCACCGCAAAGCCGTTGAGGTCGAGCAGGGTGCTGGCCTCGCGCGTCTGGGCCTTGCGAGCGGCGAGATCGGTCTGCGCCTCCTCCAGGGCGGCGGCCGAGGTGACCTCGCGGGAGCGCAGCGCGACCTTGCGCTCCAGGTTGCGCTCGGCCGCCAGCTGCACGGCCTGGGCACTCTCGAGCTTGGCCTGGAGCACCGCCTTGTTGCCGCGGGCGTTGTCGAGATCGACCCGGACGCGGTCGAGCCGGGCCTGCTGGACCGTCACGCTGGCGACCGCCATCGCGAGGGCGGCGCGGTTCTCCTCGACCTTGGCGAGGAAGCTGCGCGGATCAAGCTCGGCCAGTGGCTCACCGAGCCGGACCCGGTCGTTGAAGTCGACGTACAGCTTGGCGATCTGCCCCGCGAGCTGCGAGCCGACCTCGACCGTGTCGACCGGCTGCACGGTGCCGGTGGCGGTAATGACCTGCTCTAGGGAGCCGCGCTGTACCGGGGTCGTGAGGAAGTGCCCCTCGGGCGCGGGCGTGGCGACCTTAGCGGCCTCCTTGACATCCTCCTGAGCGGCCGCGGCCGCCGGCGACCCGTGCGGGGCGGCTCTGAAGCCGCCGACCTCGGGGTTGACGTAGGAGAGCAAGGCGAAGGCGGTGACCGCCGCGAAGCCGAGCGTCATCAGGTTGTTGGGCAACCATCGCGCCACGAACCGTCCCTCCCTTTGTCCCGCCTCGGATGACCGGAAAACCCGCGCCTCGGGACGGCGGCCCTGGGCTCAAGCCCGAGCCATTTGCATGTGATGTCAGTGATTGCTGCGCTTGGATATTTTCAGTGAAGCCCCGCGTATCCATCTGTAATTTCGACGCGCACGCTTGGGTCGGAGAATGCCCGTGGCCATTCCGGTGCGCCCTCATCGCACGCCGCTTAATTAATAGTTGGACGGGGGAGCAACTCTGTTTCCGACACCGTCTCCCACGCCGAAATTGCCGTTGCCGTTCGTTTGGTTGCCGTTGCCGTTGTTGGAACCGATGTTGCCATTGCCGTTCCCGTTGCCTGCGCCGCTCCTCAGGCCCGGGCTCGACGAGGCAGCAATCCCGCTGTTGAGAATGGTGAGACCTTCGGGCGTGGTGGGCGGCGTGCCCAAGTCGGTTGCGCCCGCGTTAGCGAGGGGCTGGAGCATGCCCCAGAACCGGACGAACTGGCCGTGCGGCGGTACGTGGTGAGGGCGCCAGATGGGGCCTGCACTCCACCTCTGGCTAGCGATCGGGACGGCGGATGCCGGCGGGATCACGAGCACCTGGGCCGAGAGGGAGGCCGGGAGCAGCGCTACGACGGTGATGTAGGCACCGAGGGCGACACGTCGGAACAAGTCGTTCATGCTGCGAACTCCTTCGATGCTGTTTCCTTGGCGAGGCGCGACCCTCATGTCTCGGACGCAAGTCAGCGACATGGCATGCGCCGTGTATTACTCTCTCCAGACTGAGATACCGCTCTCAAAGGTAATATCGCCTGTCCAAGAACATCCAGCGGCAGGGTCCGGGCGCACTCGGGGATCACCGCCGGAAGACGCTCAGGCTTGAGTTACCGTTGAGGTTGCCGTTCCCAGCGCCAATGTTGCCGTTGCCGTTGCTGCTGCCGCCGTTAAGGTTCCCGTTGCCGGCGCCGACATTCCAGTTGCCGTTCCCTGCGCCAGAATTGTTGTTCCCGTTATAGGCGCCGACGTTGTGCGAACCGTTGTTGGCTCCCGTATTGCCCATCCCGTTGAATGCGCCCACGTTGCCCGTCCCGCCGTTAAAGGCCCCGATGTTATTCGAGCCGCTGTTGAAGGCACCCATGTTGCCGTTCACGATCGGCATCCCAGTGCCGTTGCCGTTGCCGGTGCCGTTTCCTGAGCCCGAGTTCCAATTACCGTTGTTGTTCCCATTCATGGAACCAATGTTCCCGTTACCGTTTCCGACTCCGTTGCCGATGGCGAAGACCTGAGCCTGCGCCTGTGGAGAAACCGCAAGCAATGTGCCGAGGAAGAAGACTATGAGGAGAGATTTCACCGCAATGCTCCCTGGTTCCGACGGCCTCGCGTGAGGACGATCTCGAACGCAGTGTCGACGGCCGCACACCGGGCGACCGTCGCATTCGTTCTTGGCCCGCGCGCTTAAGGTAGGTTGCGGTTGCCGTTGAGGTTGCCGTTGAAGCTGCCGAAGTTGTTGACGCCGTTGAGGTTGCCGTTGGCGACCCCGAGGAGATTGCGGTTGCCGTTGAGGTTGCCGTTGGCGTTCCCGGTGTTGATGTTGCCGTTGCCGTTGCCGTTGCCAACGCCGAAGATGTTGCCGTTGCCGTTCAGGTTGCCGTTACCGGATCCCGCGTTGCCGTTGCCGTTGGCGTTGCCGTTCAGAAAGCCGATGTTGAAGTTGCCGTTGCCGTTGCCGTTCAGCGACCCGGCGTTGGCATTGCCGTTGCCGTTGCCGTTGCCCGAGCCGATGTTGCCGTTGCCGTTGCCGTTACCGTTGCCGCCGGCCAGCGCCATCGAGGGCGCGCCAGCAAGGGCAAGGACGGCGACAGCCGAGAGCAGCATTGTCCTCATCGCGTTCCTCCTGATTGATGCTTACCCAAGCCCCTTCTAGCGGGCCGGGCGATGTAGTCCGTCGCCCAGGTCGAGCAACGCGATCAGGGTGCTGATTTGAGCAGAATACGGATAGTTATCATTTCGATCTAGCCTATTAAGACTACTTCGTTTGACGTAACATATCATTCATTAATGGTCTGCGCCCAAATTTTATTTTGCAATGCAATATCCGGCTAATCCCTTGCAGTATTTATCTATACTTTTATTGAATCGGCGGCGGTATTAAGTAATCCATTGAACTAGGATGGCGCGATGAGCAATTACAATCGATGTCGTTGATAAGAGGCATTGTGACTTTGACTGTGGATCGGCCCTCTACGATGGTCAACTGAAGCGCTATAAGTCGCCCTCATGCGAACAGCACGAGTGAGTTCCAGTCATGTGCTTCCGCTATGCCGTACCATCACAACGCCACACGAAGCTTTTCAGCTGTCCGGCCAGCAAACGAGGCGTTCGGTGATCCTCCCACCGCTTCCCGGTTCTCCCGCACTTTGATATTGCCGGCGAATTGAACCCGGGTCCTGCGATGAGAGGGGGGGGCCGTGCGTCGCATCTCAGCGATTGCGCGCGTTCCCGAATCAGCCGGAGGTGAGTGAATTAACTCGCTGCGATGCACACGTACGTTGTGCTACTCGAGACTGCCCAGGTCGCGCGGGCGGTCTTCCCGAATTGGACCTCAATCATGCGCCTGTACCACCAGCTGGGCCGGAGCTGCCGGACGGCCGAGGGTGCCCGCCATGGGGATGCGCTGACGGCCGTCGGCATGACTGGCATGGGTCGAGGCTGTGTCAAAACGCGGGGGTATTGCGAAGTCGTAGAGCAAACGTCTCCGCATCAGCCGCCAGAGATCTCCAGAGCGACTGGCTGGTGGCAACAAGAAGCCCTTGGGGCCGATGTCACACTTCTTTGAGAGACCGATTTCCTACGGCTGCCGACAGCATTCGCGTTTTGACACAGCCTCGGTCGCAAGCTGCGCGTCCGCTTTTCCGACAGACCTGCTCCGAAGCGGACCGGCCGCTTCCGGCCAAATCCTGCCGAACGATGAATGTCCGCTTTTTAGACTCGACGCCCGAAAGCAGACGAGCAGGAAACCACCCGAATCGGAAGGTCGCAACATCAGCTGGCGTCATCTGAATCCGAGCATCATCAGAACACGGCGTGGTCGCCGCGCTCGGCGACCGCGTCGCCACGGACCACGCGCGCGTAGTAGTCGAACAGTGTCTCCGATCCGGTCGACGGGGTGGCTTGCGCATCGTATTGCCCGGTCGCCGGGTCCAGCACGAGCATGGACTCGGTCGCGTAGTAACGCCCGATCCGCGCGAATTCGGCCTTGGCGGCCAGGGCCGGCACCCATCGGCCAATCGTCGCCAGAACGGCGACGATCACATCCAGCAGCACGACCGGAACGTGTGTGAAGCGCGGTTCGCGCCCCAGAAGGGCGAAGAGCCGCTCGCCCTGCGCTCGCGGCGTGATCGCTTTGCCCGGCCCGCCGATCGGCAGAACGCGATTGCGCCGGTCCCCATCGTCGAGGCAGTCCGCGAGATAGCGGCCAAGGTCGTCGTCGCTGATCGGCTTGCAGGCCGTCAGGGTCCCATCGCCGAACACCAGGAACGACTTGCCGCGTCTCACGCGGTCGATCTGCCCCGAGAGCGATTTGAAGAAGGCGGTGGGCCGAACGATCGTGTAATCGAGCCCCGACGCGATCAGCTCTGCCTCGAAGGCGCGCTTGGCGTGCTGAAAGGCGAGGATCGGCTTCTGGACGCAGATCGCCGACAGAAGCACGACATGCGTCACGCCGGCCGTCCGGCCCGCGTCAAGGGCCTTGACCTGCGCGCCGAAATCGATCGCCCAGGCATCGTCAGGCAGACCGGTGCGCGAGGCGAGGCACGACACCAGAACGTCGAAGGGTTCGCCGCGGACGCCATCGCGCCCCAGCGACACCGTATCGGTCAGGTCCACGATCCGCGCGGTGGCGCCTGCGGAAATCGCGGTTCCGGCAGGGCGCCTGACGAGGCAGATGACCTCGTGACCGCGCGACACCAGTGCCCGAACTGTCGCCCGGCCGATTGTGCCGGTCGCCCCCAGAAAGAGGACGCGGCGCGGCCTCACACCTTCCGGTCGATCCGCGGTCATGATCGCCTCATCCCGACGTTCAACCACCCTTCCCAGACGAAGGGGGGTAGGTGCGACGACGCCGGGGGCTGCCGCGGTGAGCGTCAGATATCAGTCTGCTCCGACAGCACCAGCGTATCGTCTGTTTCGATGCCGAGGTAGCGTACCGTGCTCTCAAGCTTCGTGTGGCCGAGTTGCAGCTGGCAAGCCCTCAGGTTGCCTGTGCGCCTGTAGATCAGCGCGACCTTCGTCCGGCGCAGGCTGTGCGTGCCGTAGCCCGCTGGGTTGAGGCGGATCAGCGCGACCCACTCGTCGACGAGCCGCCCGTACTAACGGGTCGTCAGGTGCTCGCCCGGTCGGCTGCGGCTCGAGAAGAGCCAGTCGCTCGCCCGCAGCCCTCGCATCTTGAGCCAAGCCGCCAGTGTCTCGCGGGTCGTCTCGGTCAGCTCGATCGGGACGGGCCGGCCGGTCTTGTGCTGGACGATGGTGGTGCGCGGGCGGACACTGTCCCCGAGGTGGGCGTCGGTCAGGCGGAGGCGGACGAGGTCGCGGCCGTGCAGCTTGCTGTCGTTGGCGGTGTTGAACAAGGCGAGGTCGCGGATGCGGCCCTCGTGCTGCAGGCGGGTGCGGGTCGCCCAGATGCGCTTGGGCTTGAACGGAGGCTTGGGTCCGATTAAGCGGCCGAGATTCTAAGGACGGCGGGTAGTCTCGATCGTCGTGGGCATGATGGAGCTCCGTTTGAGGAGCCATCAGCATCTCACCCCGCCCGCGATCAGCCCGCGCCTCGTTTTCCCGACCTTGACGTCGGCGGGTAGCCCGTGACCTGCCGGAGGCGGAGGCATGCACCGCGCTTTCACGGATACGGCGGTACGGCTACATATCGGACGTGCTCATCCTCCTAGCGCTTGGCGCCCTCCTGTTCGGCCTCGTGTTCGGCCCCAACTGGTGGGTGCGCCGGGCGATGCGGCAACACGCGACCGAGCGGCCGGATCTACCCGGGACCGGAGGTGAACTTGCCCGCCATCTGCTCGACTTGGCGGGGCTGAAGCACGTTCCCGTCGAGATCGCGCCAGCCGACCACTACGACCCGGTGGCAAACGTCGTGCGGCTGTCGCCGGGGAACCATGACGGCCGCTCGGTCACGGCGATCGCGGTCGCGGCGCACGAGGTCTCCCACGCGCTCCAGCACGCGGCGGGGGACCGGCTTTTCGCGGCGCGGGTGAGGTTCGCCCCGGTCGTGCAGGGCTTCGAGTTCGCCGCGGCCGTGGTGATGATGACTGCGCCTGTGGTGCTCGCCTTCGTCCATTCGCCGGTGCTGCTCGCCTTACAGGTCGGTGTCGGCATCGCGCTCCTCGGCGTTCGACTCGTGTTCCACGTCCTGATGCTGCCTGTCGAACTCGACGCGAGCTTCCGCAGGGCGCTGCCCATCCTGGAGACGGGTCGCTTCCTCGACGCAGGCGACATGCCCGGCGCCCGCACCGTACTGCGCGCCGCGGCCCTCACCTACGTGGCCGCATCCCTCGTGGCGCTCGTGAACATTGCCCGCCTACGGCGGCTCCTCCCGTTCTAAAACTTCCGAGGTGAGGATCCGATTATCTGCCCCGCTCGGCTGCGAACGGATCGTCTTCTTCCGAAGCAGACCCAGTCTTTCCTCTCAGTTGCTGTGCGCCGATTTTGTTGAAAAACTCGGAGGCGGCTTTTCAGGCTTCATCCAAAGCGGCGCCCCGGAGAATTTCTGTCTTTCATAGCTGATCACCGCTGCTGTGTCGGCGAGTGTCGGGCAAGATTATAGTAGAAAATTCTCCTTCTGGGGCGGGCCGCAGCGCTCTTTCAGCGCGGTCCCGAGTTTTTCAACGAAATCCGCTCATGCCGGACATACAGGAACGACGGTCAATCTCTCTGAAGCGGACACCTCCTCGCGAGGCCTCTATGAGGGCAGATGGAAGGGAGCAGGACGTCATTGTGACGGAATCACCCGCGCCCGCAAGAATCCGATCGTCGGCGATCGCTCGCGTATTGTTCACTCCGGCAAGCCGGCGATCTGCAATGACTCGGCATAGGTCCTCGCCATGCTGGCGAGTGGAACCGGGATACGTGCGAAGAACGCGCTTACTGTCAGGTCCGGCTCGACACGAAGCAGCGTGCTGACAGCGATGCGCGCCTGTTCGGTCTGACCGAGCTTTACAAGGGCAACCGCCAGGACACGTAAGGCCACCGCAAAGCGGCCGTTCTGGGCCAGCGCCTGCTCAGCCAAGCGGGCGGCTTCAGCATAATCCTCGTCGATGACCGAGGCGAGGGCAAGAACGCCGGACATGAGCCAACCGCGCGGGTCCCGCGGGTTGAGCTTTTGCGCACGCAGTGCCATCGCACGGCCCTCGTCCCGGTTGCCGCACATAGTCTCGATCCACCCTGCCAGGGTCAGGGCCATCGCCGAATTGGGGTTGATGAGCAGCGAGCGGCGAAAGAGATTGCGTGCGCGCTCGCGGTCGGCTCCGGCCATGTTCCAGATGGCGAACGCCGCCATCCAGAGCACTTGAGCGTCTTCGGGCGCAATCTCGACGGCGCGCCACGCCGCGCTGACGGCGGCCCTGCGGTCCGTGTCCGTTTGATGCATCCACCCTTGGAAGTGGCATTGCGCGCGCGTGTAGGCGGCCGCGGCCAGGGCTTGCGCGTAGTCTGGGTCCAGGACCAGGGCTTGGTGGAAATGATCCAGCGCCGCTGTCAGGCTCTCCGCGGTGAACGCGGCCAAATGGGCGTAGGCCCGCAAGGTATGGTCGTAGGCGTCGAGCGGCACCGGACGTTCCCGCTGCAGGCGGCCGAGTTCGGCGCGCTGGAGGGTAGGCTCGATGACCGCGGCGACGCGCTCCGCCACGCGGTCCTGCAGGTCGAACACGTCCTCCGGATCCCCGTCGAAGCGATCAGACCAGATGTAGGCTCCGGAGGCAGCGTCGACGAGCTGGCCGGTGATGCGCAACCGCGTAGCGCTCCGGCGCACGCTGCCCGCGAGCACGTAGCCGACGCCGAGTTCCTGCCCGACTTGGCGAATGTCGACGGTCCCACCTTGGTAGGTGAAGGAAGAATTGCTAGCGATCACGAACAGGCCGCTGCTTCGGGAGAGGGCAACGATGATCTCCTCAGCCATGCCTTGGCCGAAATAGTCCTCCGCTGGGTCGCCGCTGAGATTCGAGAAGGGCAGGACGGCGATTGCCGGCAGCCGCGCAAAACGGAGCGCGCCGTGCGCCACGTCAATGCCTTCCTCTGTCCCGGCGCTGTCGTCGGCGACCTCCTGGACAAGAGCGACGAAGCGCAGGCCCTTCCTGGGCAGGGTTCGGATCAGCTGCTGCGCCGCGCCGGTGTCGCCGATCGCGGCGCGGGCGGCGTTGATGCGACTGCCGAGCGTCGCCTCGGAAACGATACGGCCGTGCCAGACTGCCTCTAGCAGGTCGTCGCGGGTGACTACCCGGTCGCGCGCCTCGATCAAGAACTTGAGAACGTCGAAGACCTGAGGCTCGACGGCGACAAGGGCCCCGTCCGTGCTCAGCTCGCGCCGGTTAGCATCAAGAGTGAAGGGTCCGAACCGGTAGATCACAAGGCGTCCGCTGCAGCGCGCGATGGCTTAGCACGCATGGTCTCCCGCATAAATCATGATGCTCTCAAGATTGCGCTAATGCCCTCTCAAAGCGCGCCACCGCGGCTTAGGGCAGCCTGTGAAGCATCGAAGACGCCAAGTCAGGGAGCTTCTCATGCCAAGGGACATCCATCCCGATACACACACTTGGAGCCGCCGCCGAATCCTCGGGACCGCTGTAGCGACCGTCGCCATCGCGGAAGTTGGGCTTGTTGGTGTTGCACGTGGGGAGAGTGCAACCATCGCGAAGGCCGGTCCAATGCCTGGCACGCTGAAGCAGATCGATGCCGGCGTGCTCAACGTCGGGTATGTCGAGGCCGGCCCAGCCGATGGCCCGGCGGTCTTCTTGCTGCACGGCTGGCCCTACGACATCCACGCTTTCGCGGAAGTCGTCCCGATCCTAACTGCAGCCGGGTACCGGGTGATCATCCCCCATCTCCGCGGCTACGGCACAACCCGCTTCTTAGCCCATGACGCGGTCCGTAACGGTGAGCAGGCCGCACTGGCTGTCGATGTCATCGTATTGATGGACGCCCTCGGTATTGCCCGGGCCGTTCTCGGCGGCTTTGACTGGGGAGCGCGGACGGCCGACATCGTCGCGGCGCTCTGGCCGGAGCGGTGCAAGGCGCTGGTCTCGGTGAGCGGCTATCTGATCGGGAATCAGGAGGCCGGCAAGAAGCCGCTGCCACCGAAGGCCGAGCTGTCTTGGTGGTATCAATTCTACTTCGCCACCAGCCGGGGACGGGCCGGCTACGAGGCATATCGGAAGGATTTCGCCCGACTAATCTGGCAGTCCGCCTCACCGGGGTGGCGCTTCGATGACGCGACTTTCGAGCGGAGCGCTCAGGCCCTCGACAATCCGGACCACGTCAGCATCGTCATCCACAACTACCGGTGGCGGATCGGCCTTGCCGAAGGGGAACGGCAGTACGAGGCTCTGGAGAACCGGCTCGCGCAAGCGCCGGACATTCGCGTGCCGACCATCACTCTGGAGGGGGACGCAAATGGCGCCCCGCATCCGCAGCCCGAGACTTACGCCAATAAGTTTGCCGGCCGCTACGAGCACCGCCTGATCACCGGCGGCATTGGTCACAATCTCCCGCAGGAAGCGCCGCAGGCTTTCGCGCGTGCGGTGGTCGACGTCGATGGCTTCTGATCTCCGCATGCACCGGCGGCTGCTGGCCGCGGCAGCCTTTCTCACCGCCGGTTTCGCCCTTGTGTCAGCCGGCACCGCTCAGGACGTCGGAGAGCCGGCCTCACCGGTCTATGGTGTCACGATCCCAGACGGCTATCGTAGGTGGCTTCTCATCGCCCCAGCCTCGGAGGGCGAACCACTTAACGAGCTGCGCGCCGTCCTGGGAAACGCGGTGGCGGTCGAAGCCTACACGCGCGGCACGTTGCCGTTCCCTGACGGGACGATTTTGGTGAAGCTGGCTTGGAAGCACGTGGCCTCGCCCGAGTTCGAGGCGGCCACCGTGCCGGGGATGGCGACGACCGTGCAGGTGATGATGAAGGACTCGAAGCGCTACCCGGCCTCGGGTGGTTGGGGCTTCGGACGTTTCGTCGACGGTAAGCCGACCGACGAAGCAGAGCACCAAATCTGCTTCGCGTGTCACGAAGCGCGTGTGAAAGACCGCGACTACGTCTTCACGCGCTACGCGCGTTGAGAGAATCCGGTGCAGAGAACCCACACAGGCCCCGGCGATGGCTGTGATGTCGCCAAGCGCCTTGCGCCTCGAGGATTGTGGGTCTAGCTGACAGCGTCTTATCAGAGTGCCGTCTCGCCATGTGATCCTCACCCGAACCTGCTTTTTATCCAAGCCTGTTTCGGGAACAGATCCATGTCCGCGTTCATCACGCTTTCGCGCCTTTCCTGGTCGACGCCAGACGGCCGCCCGCTCTTTTCAGACATCAATCTCGCCTTCGGTCCCGAGCGGGCCGGCCTGGTTGGACGTAACGGTGTTGGCAAGTCGACACTGCTCCGCTTGATCGCGGGCGATCTCCGACCGAGTGCCGGGTCGGTCTCGCTGCACGGCCGCTTGGGCGTCATGCGCCAGATTGTCCACGTGGATGCATCTGAATGTGTCGCCGACCTATTTGGCGTCCGGCGCGATCTTGCGGTGCTGCGTCGAGCCGAGCGCGGCGAGGCCGACGCAGAGGATCTGGCCGATGCCGATTGGACGCTGGAAGCACGGCTTGACGCCGCGCTCGCTCGCCTCGGCTTGGCGATTGCACTCGACACGCCTCTCGCGAGCCTGTCAGGCGGGCAACGCACCTGTGCTGCGCTCGCCGCCTTAGTCTTTGCTCGACCAGACTTCCTGCTGCTCGATGAGCCTACGAACAACCTCGATCGGGAGGGTTGGGACGCAGTTGCGGCTCTGCTAGCCGATTGGCGCGGTGGAGCGCTCGTCGTCAGCCATGATCGGGCCCTTCTCGAGAGTATGGACACGATCGTGGAGGTCACGGCGCTTGCCACAAGCCGATACGGTGGCGGCTGGAGTGCATACCGTGCACAGAAGGATCTGAAGCTCGCGGCCGCTGAGCACGACCTCGTTGATGCCGAGAAGCAAGTGGCCGCCGCCGCTCGTGCGGCACAGGTTGCTGCCGAGCGCAAGGCTCGCAAGGACAGCTTTGGTGCTCGCGCCGCCACCAAGGGCGACGCGCCCCGCATCCTGCTCGGCGCGCAGAGAAACCGCAGCGAGGCGACCGGTGGCGTCCAAGCCCGTATGGCAGAGCATCGACTGGTCGAGGCCAACGCCAGTGCCGCCGTTGCGCGCGAACAACTTGAGGCCCTGCAGCAACTTCGGGTGACGCTCGCGCCGACGGGCCTGCCGGCCAACCGGCGGGTTCTCGTGCTAGAAAAGGTTACCGCGGGATATGCCCCAGACGCGCCCGTACTCCGCGATACGTCTCTAGCGATCGTCGGTCCAGAGCGCGTGGCAATTGTTGGACCGAATGGGTCCGGCAAGTCGACGCTTTTGCGCCTTCTTACAGGTTTGTTGAAACCTTGGTCTGGTGAAGTCGCGCTCTATGTTCATTCCGTGATGCTCGATCAACGGGTCAGTCTGCTTGATCCAAGCGCGACAATCCTAGAAAATTTCAAGCGGCTCAATCCAACCGACGGTGAGAATGCCTGCCGGGCAGCGTTGGCCCGGTTCCAGTTCCGGGCGAATGCCGCGCTGCAGTTCGTGCACAGTTTGAGCGGTGGGCAGATGCTCCGTGCCGGCCTCGCCTGTGTTCTAGGCGGTCAGGCTCCGCCACCCCTGCTCATCCTAGACGAGCCAACAAATCATCTCGACATTGACTCGATCGAGGCTGTCGAGGCGGGGCTTGCCGCATATGACGGTGCCCTACTCGTCGTCAGTCACGACGAACGATTTCTCGACGCGATCCAGATAGAGCGACGCCTCAGGCTGACCAAGTCGCTTGACTGACGTCCAACCGACGGCAGCTTTCGGGAAGCGCCTGCGGCTAACCACACGGCTGGGTTGGGTCGGTAGCAGGCCGTCCGTTTTTCCCGCGAACCTTCTCCGAAGCGGACCGGCGGCTCTCGGCCAGCTTCTGCCGTTGAGGCTGCGATCGGCCTGGCTAAGCGGACTGTTCAAGGGCCTGTTTTCGGCCAGATCAGGCTTCCGGCTGCATCGTTCACAGAAGGTGGAGAGGAGGCGAGCGACGGAAAGGCGCTCGAGCGAGCCCCCTCCTCGTTCGTACAGCGGCGAAGGTCGTCAGACGACCTCGGCCGGAACGTTCGTTTCGCTCCCCAGATTGCCCGTCAAGGCGAGCCTAGAGCGCGGGGTCCCCCGGATTCATGACGGTACCTGCACACCCAACACAGTCCGCGAAGCCCTGTCGAATTCTCCTCGTCGCGACCATGCGAAACGAGGGCCCGTACATACCAGAATGGCTCACCTACCACCGTGCGATCGGGTTTACGGATATCGTCATCTGCACGAACGACTGCGTCGACGGTTCACCGGCACTCCTCGACCGCCTTCAGACGCTCGGTCTGCTCACCCATCTGCCCCATACGGTTGCGCCAGGAGACAAGCCCCAACTCGCCGCCTATGCCCACGCCGAGACGCTGCCCATCCTGACGGAGGCAGACTGGGTCATGGTGCTCGATGCCGACGAGTTCCTCAACGTTCATGTCGGCAAGCGGCGCGTGACAGACCTGATCACGGCCGTTCCCGGGAGCACCGCCATTCTCGTCAACTGGCGCGTATTCGGCAGTTCCGGCCACCGCACATGGTCTCGGGACTTCGTGACGGAGCGGTTCAGCAGGGCAGCGCCTCTGGAACACGGCGTCAATCGACCCTACAAAACACTCTTCACGAAAACGGAAGTTTACGGCTGCAAGCTGCTACCGCATCAGCCACGCTTTCCGCGCGCGGACGCACGCGACACACTTCGCTATGTGAATGGAGCAGGTACTATACTACCCGCCTACTTCTACGACGAGTCGCACGGAGACTTTCTGCAATCCGAGCCGGGGACGGTCTCCTGGGAGCTTGCTCAGGTCAACCACTACAATACGCGTTCTTGGGAGGACTACATCGTCAAACACCGACGAGGCGGCGGTCTGAACATCAGGTGGTCGCGCGAGGCGAACTGGCCTGTCTTCGACCGGAACGAGGAGGAAGACCTCAGCATCGCAGTCGGGCTGCCAGCAGTCAGGGCCAGCTACGATAAGCTCATGATGGATGAAGGCGTCCGAACCCTCTACGAGCAATGTTGCCGCTTCTACGCCACGCATGTCCGTGCGCTTACGCGTGATGTCGCCGCAGCTCAATGCGGCCCAGGGCTATTCTGAGGGCAGCGGATCGTGGCGGAACCTTTCACCTTCGGCATACCTCTGATCGCGCGTGACACTGCGACGGACTGGCCGCTCGTTGAGGCGCTGCTCGGCCTGACCCTCAGGTCAGCCGCGGCCCAGACGGATCAGGCATTCCGTGTCGTCATCGCTGGACATGACCAGCCAGCCATCGCGTCCCTTGATCGCCGGGTTAGCTTTATCGCCGCCGATTGGCCGGTCGAGGCCGTCCGTGCTGACAATCTCGACAGCGGGCGCAAGAAGCACCTGATAGCGCAGCGTACTCTGGCGGAAGGCGGTGGTCTGCTGATGTTCCTCGACAGCGACGACTGGGTCGACCGTCGGCTCGTCGAGGCGGCACGGACCGTGATCCCGGCTGGGGCACTGGGCGGGTACATCGCCGACGGCTTCATTGCCGACATCCGAGGGCACCGGGCGATCCGCCTGCCGGACGAGCGTATCTTTGACGGAAGCTTCCAGCGTCTCTGCGGTTCGAGCGTGGTCGCGCGGCTTGTCCCCGAAGCGCCCGATGCGCTGCAGCGCGATCCCCATGCTGTCCTGCACGAGCACTATCGCTGGCCTGAAACCGCGCAGGAGCACGGCGGAGCGGCTGTCCCACTCCCTGTGTCTGGCGCCTACGTAGTTAATAGTTCCGTGAACCACTCGGAGGTTCACGGCCCCTTCAGTTCCTGGCGCCGGAGCTTGAGCAAGGCGGTGGGGGAAGCCGGCTTTCCAATGGATGATGATTTTCTGTGTGATTTTGGGCTGACATCACACGAGGTCGCTCAAGCTGTTGGATGTCATCTGCGGTGATTGTAGATGCAGATCGGTTCAGCCAAGAGCTCGCTCCGGCCCTATTCGGCTCCTGGCGACGAGCGAGACTTCGTCTTCGACCGAAAAGCGGCCCTCTCGCTTCGCGCCCATTGCAGCCATTCAGCTAAATCTGTCCGACTCTCCGTAGTGGACATGGCGGGCCGCGGACCGTCGAGCGCGCTGCGTCGATCGCCACCGTGGCGGCGCCCAGCAGTCGCGGCTCAGTCGGCCTGTTCAGGGCGTGACAGGCGATCCCCGCCGCTTGGTCGTCGACCTCGACCGCGATGGCGTCCAGACGGTCCCGGTCGGTCTCCCGCCGGGCGGTCGAGCGGAGTGCGAGCAGGCGCGCCAAGGCAGTCCAAGTGCTGCGGGTAGCCGAGGACGGGTCCGAGGTCGAGGACGTGGCGCGCTACCTCGCGCGACACGATGTGAATGCGACGACGCGGCAAGTCGCAGTCTCGGCTTCGACCGCCGCCGAGGAACTGCAGAGAGCGGCGGTCGACGCAGATGCGGACCTGATCGTGAGCGGCGCCTTCGGTTACAGCCGCTTGCGCGAGTGATTCTTCGGCGGGGTCGCGCGCGACCTGCTGGCCGAGGCGGCCGCCTGCTGTCTGATGAGCCACTGACCAGACGAGGTTGACTTCCCATTCGCTGGTGGGGCGAAGGGTGAAGCAAACTTCAATTCAGCCAAAAACATTATAAATCAATAGTAACTGGCGGAGAGGGGGGGATTCGAACCCCCGATGCCCTTGCAGGCATGCCGCATTTCGAGTGCGGTGCATTCAACCGCTCTGCCACCTCTCCGCGAGGTGCCTCGATGAGACGGCCGGTGCCTAGCACGCGCGGCCCGGCTTCACAAGCGACGTCACGCGCCTCGGCCGGCTCAGACCACCACGGTGATCGCCTGCGCCGCGCGGGTGAGGCCGGTGTAGAGCCAGCGCGCCCGGTGCTCGCGGAACGCGTAGGATTCGTCGAACAAGGTCACCCGGTCCCATTGCGATCCCTGCGCCTTGTGCACCGTCAGCGCGTAGCCGTAGGTGAACTCATCCGTCTCGCGCCGCAGGAACAGCGGGATCTCCTCGTCCGTGCCGGAGATCATCGCGCGCAGCACCTTGATGTCGGTGGGCTTCCGGCGCAGCGCCGGGTCGTCCTCCGGCACCACGTCGAGGCGGATCAGGTCCGGCCGCGGCGGCGCGCGCAGCGCCTGGACCGTCCAGGTCGAGCCGTTGAGCAGGCCCTTCACCCGGTCGTTGCGCAGGCAGACCAGCTTCTCGCCGATCGCCGGCATCGGATCGGTGTGGCCGGCCAGTTCCCGGAGCCGGGCGTTGTAGAGGCGGCGCGTCTTGTTGAGGCCGACCAGCACCTGGTCGCATTCGAGCACCTCGGCCGGATCCAGGGCGCGGCGCGACACGACCCGGCTCTGCCCGTATCGGCCGAGGTCCAGCCGGCCACCCTCGCGGATCGTCATCGCCATGCGGACGATCGGGTCGTCCTTGGCCTGCCGGTGAACCTCCGTGAGCATCACGTCGGGCTCGGCCTCGGTGAAGAAGCCGCCGCCGCGCACCGGCGGCAGCTGGGCCGGGTCGCCCAGGACGAGCACCGGCCGCTCGAAGGACAGGAGATCGTTGCCGAGGTCGGAATCGACCATCGAGCACTCGTCGATGATGATGAGATCCGCCTTGGCGGCCGGGCCCGACCGGTTCAGCGTGAAGGTCGGGCCGCCCTCCTCCGCCTCCTTGGTGCGGTAGATCAGCGAGTGGATCGTCGCGGCGTCGTAGCAGCCCTTCTGGCGCATCACCGAGGCCGCCTTGCCGGTGAAGGCCCCGTAGACCACCGTGCCGTCGACATCCTCGGCGATCCGGCGCGCGAGGGTGGTCTTGCCGGTGCCGGCATAGCCGAACAGCCGGAACACCTGAGATCCCCCCTCCCGCCGCCACGCGGCGATCGCCTTCAGCGCTGCGTCCTGCTGCGGGGCGTAGGCGGCCGGCAGACCCGCACTCACGGCCAGCGCACGGTCGGCGGCATCGAGGACAGGATCGAGGCGACATTGCCGCCGGTCTTCAGGCCGAAGATCGTGCCCCGGTCGTAGAGCAGGTTGAACTCGACGTAGCGGCCGCGCCGCACCTGCTGCTCGTGGCGGTCCGCCTCGGTCCAGGGCGTGGCGACGTTGTCGCGCACGATCTTCGGATAAGCCTCCAGGAAGGCCCGACCGACGTCACGCGTGAAGGCGAGGTCGGCCTGTGGATCCCCGCTCCAGCGATAATCGTAGAAGATCCCGCCGATGCCGCGCGGCTCGTTCCGGTGCTTGAGGTGGAAATACTCGTCGCACCACGCCTTGTAGCCGGCGTGATCGATGCCGTGCGCCGTACAGGCCCGCTCCAGGCAGGCATGGAAGCGTCGGCTGTCCGGATCGTCCTGGTTGCGGCGCCGCTCGAGCACCGGGGTCAGGTCGGCCCCGCCGCCGAACCAGGCCCGCGTCGTCGCGACGAACCGGGTGTTCATGTGCACCGTCGGCACGTGCGGATTCCACGGATGGGCGATCAGCGAGATGCCGGTGGCGAAGAAGCGCGGATCCTCGGCGGCGCCGGGCATCTGGGCCCGAAATTCCGGCGCGAACTCGCCGTGCACCGTCGAGATGTGCACCCCCGCCTTCTCGAAGACGCGGCCGCGCAGCATCGCCATGACGCCGCCGCCGCCGGGCCGGCCGGTATGGTCGGTCCGGTTCCATGGGGTCTTCTCGAACGTTCCGGGGCCCTCGGGCGCGTCGGGATGGAACGGGCCCGCGGCCTCCGCCTCCAGGGCCTCGAAGGCCGCGAGGATGCGGTCACGCAGCGTCTCGAACCACGCGGCGGCCTCGGACTTCATGGCCGTCACGTCGGCCTCTGAGGGAGGCGCAACCAGGGCTGCGCGCGCATCATCCGGCTTCGTCATGACACAGGCTTTTCCACCCTGCCGGTCGCACGTCAATGCAAACGCGGCCCCGCACGAGCGCGCAGGGCTCCGGCGCCGTCATTCACGACGGCGGCGTGCCGTCTAGGCCGTCGCCGACCGCTCGCCGACGGGCTTGAGCAGCCCCGTGGCGGTCGCCACCAGATCCCCGGCCGCATCGCGGATCTCGGCCTCGCAGAAGATCACCGACCGGCCCGCCCGGGTGACCTGACCCTCCGCAATCAGGACGCCGCGCCCGGGCGAGAGGAAGCGGGTCTGCATGTCGAGCGTCACCACGGGGCGCCCCGCCCGCAGCCGGGCCGCCGTTCCGAGGGCGACGTCGAGCAGGGTGCAGAGCGCGCCGCCATGGGCGATGCCGAGATTGTTGGAATGCTCCGGCCGCAGGGCGAGGCGCAGGCGCGTCCGGCCCGCGCGCACGTCGAGGGCCTCGATCCCGCAGTAATCCACGAACGGGACGGCGGCGCCGAAGACGGTGCCCGGCTCCGATTGCTGGTCCACGTCGATCGCCCCCGGATCCCGCCCCGTCCGAATCCTTATGGCCAGGATGCGGCCGAGGCCAGGACCGGACCGCTGCAGATCAGGTGACAGTCCGGTTGAAACGTTCGTTCCGCGTGGACGGACTGACGGCACGTCGCAACAGGCCGCGGCGTGAAGTTCCGGGCGTCTCATCAGACCCGAGACCGATCTTCGCAGAGGAAGCCGGCGGCGTGATCGCGGCAGAAGGCATAACCGGCCCCTTCCGCACGCCCCGGTCTCATCCAACCTCGCCTCCGGCGTGTCGGTTTGCTCGACGGTCGATTTCAGCTGGACCGACGGCTTCAACAATATGCGTGTTCACGACCGGGGCATTGTGTAGGGAAATGCTCGACGACGACTTGATTTTGCTGCACAGACGTTAGAACCGTCACACCACGGTCGGATAGAGGGAATCATCGATGGACGACAACGCGACTGAGCAGCAGCAGACCTTTATCGAGCAGGCATCGGACATCGTCTCGGCCTATGTCTCGAACAATTCCGTGCCCATCAGCGAGCTGCCCGGTCTGCTCGCCGGCGTTCACGCGGCGCTGACGAAGCTCTCCGCGCCCGCCGCGACGGTCACCGAGACGGCCGACAAGCCGACCCCGGCCCAGATCCGCAAGTCGGTGACGCCGGACGCGCTGATCTCCTTCATCGACGGCAAGCCGTACAAGACGCTGAAGCGTCATCTGTCGCGTAACGGCCTGACGATCGAGCAGTATCGCGAGCGCTTCGGGCTGCCGCGCGACTATCCGTCGACGGCCGCGAGCTACTCGGCTCAGCGCTCGGAACTCGCCCGCAGCCTCGGCCTCGGTCAGCAGCGCCGCAAATCCGCCGCCCCGGCGCCGGCGCCGGTGCCGGAGCCCGTCGAGGAGGTGGCCGAGAAGCCGAAGCGCGCGAGCCGCCCCCGCAAGGCCAAAGAGACGGCCTGAGATCGGCCTGAGCCCGGCACGGGCCGAGCTCCTGGATCCCGGCCGGCGTGCAGCCCGCGCGCCGGCCGGATCACGCGAAATCGGCGAGATCGTCGGCGACGTCGCCGGCGGCGATCTCCGTCTCGGCCTTGTGCCGCTCGACCGGATCCGCTTTCCCGTTCGGCTCAGGCTGCGACACCGTCCGCCCGGTCTCCGGCGGCGGCGGCACGCCTGCCTCCGCATCGGCGGATTGATCCGTCACCCGACCCGCCATTCTGCCGCTCCCTGATCTTCGACAGGGAAGCAAAGCGCCAGGTTGCGAGCGCGTTCCGGCCCGCGAACATTGCGGGCGACCTCGCCGAATGTGGATCCCGAGCGCCGCATCGCCCGAGGGGCTCATCGGCAATTGCGACTCCGCCGCACCCTTTCCCACGGCCCGGATGCCGCCCCTGCGAGCCGCGCCCGGAGGCGACGGATCGCGCTGCGACGCGTTGAACGCCCGGGCAGGCCGATCGGGAGCAAGATTTGAGCAATCGCTACGGGCTGGAGATCCGCGCCGCCGCGGGCCCGGACGCAGCCGGGCTCACGGCCCTGCTGGGCGAGACGGGGATCGCGGTCGGTGCCGCGGATCTCGCAGCCCGGCTCGAGGCCCTGCAGCGGGACGGCGGCACCGCCCTCGTCGCGGTGGAATGGGGACCGCCGAGCGGCCTCATCACCGTCTCCCCCATCCGGACCCTTGAGGCGCCGCGGCCCTTCGGCCTGATCACCAGCCTCGCGGTCGCGGCCGAGTCCCGTCGGCGGGGGATCGGCCGGGTGCTGCTGAAGGCTGCCGGCCGGGCGGCACGGCAGGCGGGCTGCGACCGGCTTCTGCTGGCCGCGGGGCCCGACCAGGCGGCCCTGCGCGCCTTCTGTGCCGCGGCGGGCTTCAGCGACCAAGGGCAGATGCTCGCACGGCCGCTGCTGAAGCGCGGGGCCGGGGAGAGCTGAGATCCGCGACATCCTGGCCGCAGCCGACCGGGTCGTCCGGGCGTTGACTCCGTAGACTGGAGCCCCGCCGATGACGTTGCGATCCGAGACCCCGCCGCCGCCCGGGAACCTGCCCTGCGATCCGCCGCCGGATTCCGAGGCGCCGACCACCGCCCAGCTCAAAGGCGACATCGACAGCGGCCGAACCGCCGACAAGACCCCGCATATGGATATCGGCGCGGCCCCGCTCGGGACCTGCGAGGAGGCCGGCGGGACGCCGCCGACATCCCAGGAGGTGCGGATCGCCCGGCAGAACGAGCGGGCACCCTCGGAGCGGGCGGCGAAGGGATACGCGCACCAGCGGCAGCCCTGGGTGCTGCCGCTCTATATCGGCTTCATCGCCGCGGCGGCGGTGGGACTTGGCCTCACGCTCTGGCTGACGCGCTGAGGCCTGGCCCGGATGCGGGCCACCATGATGCAGGACGGCACGGCCGTGGCGGAGGCGGTTTAAAGGTCGATTCACGTCGATGCGGTTAGCGTGACCTTACTGCAGTCTTGCGTAACCGATCCTCCATGCCCTCATCCGTCGATGCTCCGCCGGACCTGTCCGGGCTCCTCGAACTGTCACGCATCGAGAATCTCGATCTCAAGCCGGTGATCCTCCGGGTTCAGACGGATCTGTTCGTCCGGGCCGCGGCCCGGGACAGAACCGAGGTCGAGATCTTCGAATCCCTGGCCTGCGGCCTGATCCCGACGGTGGATGAGGAGACGGCCCGGGTGGTGGCCCGCAAGCTGGCCCCCTGCCCAGAGACGCCGCCGGCTGTGCTGGAGGCGCTGGCGCGGCGCGGCGGCGAGGCCCGCGACGCGGTGGTGGAACTGGCCCCGACCCTGAGCCATCGCCTGATCGAGGCGGCCCTGGCCGAGGGGTCGGATATCGCCGCCCGCATCGCGGCCCGGGCCGGGCTGAGCCGCGAGGCGGTGGACGAACTCTCCCGTGAGGGCCGCCCCGAGATCGACCGCGCGCTGGCGGCCAATCTCGGCCATACCCTGCGGGGGGCAGCCCTGGCGCGGCTCGTAAACCGCGGCCGCAGCGCCCCCGACCTCGCCCGGCTCCTCCTGGTCCGGCCCGACGTCTCGGCCGCCGACCTCGTGCCCCTGTACCTGCACGCCGATCCGATGCGCCGCACGGTGATCGGCCGGACCGTCGAGGCGACCGCAGCCCTGCGCCCCTGTCCGCCGCCGCCCCGCGGCCTCGGCGAGACCCTGACCGGCCTGTCCGCCACCCGCGACGTGCCGGCCTTCATGGCATCCCTGGCCGACGGCCTCGGCCTGCCGCGCGATTTCCTGACCGTGGTGGCCGATCCGAGCGCGCGCTACGACCTGCTGACCCTCGGCCTGCGGGCCGCCGGCCTGCACGAGGAGGAGGCGGTCTACATCTTCCTGACCCTCAACCAGGGGGTGGCCCGCTCGGCCGAGCGGGTGGCCGACCTCGTGCGGCTGTTCCGCACCGTGAGCCGGCCGGCATCCCGGGACCTGATCGCCGCGATCCTCGACCGGCCGCTCGCCGAGCGCGGGCGCAGCGAGGCCCACCAGCCCCTTCACGGCCCGGAAGCCAAGCTGCGCCAGGGCGCCGAGCGCGTCGCCGCGCAGCGGCCGCCCCTGCCGGCGCGGGCGAGGGCGTCGGGCGGAGGGGAGCCGGCCTGACCGGCGGGCCGTCAGCGGGGTTCGAGGCGCGGACCAGGCTGCGGATCGGCCTGCGGATCGGCACCCCGCCAAGCGGGTTGCCGGTCGGTCTCCTGGAGGGTGTCGTTCGAGGGCACCGGCTCAGCGGCGCGGCGGCTCAGCTCCGCCATCAGGCCGCGGGCCAGGACGGCGCGCACCGCCCGCTCGCGGGTTTCGGGCGGCACGGCGTCGAGGCCGGCCGGCAGCGCCGCCTGGGCGCTCGGCACCGCGCCGGCAAGTCTTCGGGCTTCGGCGGCCGGATCCGCACCGGTGCGCAGCAGGGCGAAGTAGGAGAGCACACCGATCACCAGCGCGGCGCGCAGCAAAACGGTCATGGGACGGTTCCTCCGCTCCAGGTCGAACGCAAGCATTCGACGGATTTCGTGAACCGGGCCTCTACCGAGCCGAGCTTTCCGGCGCGATGGTGAACGAAGCTTGTTCGCGATCGGTTGGTTACCTCGCGGAAAGCATCCCGATCATTCGGACAAGATCCGCAACACTCGTTTAAGCCGGCTCTGCGACCGTCCGGAAGTCGTTCGAAGTCGAACTGGAGGCGCGACGGATGCGGGAACGCATTCTGCGCGGCGCGTGCCAACCTTGACCATGAAGACTGTCCTGACGTCGTTGATCGACGACCGGCTCGCAGGTCTCGTCCACGAATCCGTGGCCGACAATCCGGCCGCCCGCGCGCGCCACCAGCGCTTCCTGGTGTCGCGTCTGGCGACCGGCGCGGTCATGATGGCCGGGTTGCCGCCCTACCTGCTCTGGCGCGGGGTACCGTCGGGCTTCGAGGTCCTGGCGATCGCGAGCCTGCTGCTGCCGGTCTTCGCCGCCGTCCTGCTCGCCCGCACCGGATCCCTCTGGGTCGCCCACGCGGTCTCCTCGGCGGGCCTGACGGGGCTCGTCGTCGCCTTGGCGGGCGTCACCGGCGGTGCCGCCTCGCCCGCCGCGGTCTGGCTGGTGGCGATCCCCCTGGAAGCGCTGGTCTCCGGCTCGCTCCGCGCGACGATCGCGGCCTCCGTCATAGCGATTCTCGGCGTGCTGGCCGTGGTGGCCCTGGGCGCCTGGGCCGATTCCCTGCCGGTCATGGACATCTCGGCCGCCTACGCCCTGCCGGCCTTCGCGATCACGGCGATCGGCCATGTCGCCGCCCAGGCTCTGGAGCACATGCGCAACGAGGGCGTCTGGCGCGAGCGGCTGCGCGACAACGAGGCCCGCGACCGGCTTCTGCTCTCGGCGATCGACGATCTCGTGACCTGGCACGACCGCAACGGCCGGGTTCTGGAAGCCTCCGTCTCGGCCATGCGCCTGCTGGGCAGCGATCCGGTGCGGCTGCGCGGCCACGGGCTGCTAGAGCGGGTCCACGTGGCCGATCGGCCGGCCTTCCTCAAGGCGGTGAGCGACGTGGCCGCGACCGGCCGGCCCGCGACCCTGCCGCTGCGCCTGCATGTCGAGCCCGCGGCCGGCCGCGCCGACGGCGCGAGCCTGATCCATGCCGAGATGCGCGCCCACCGGATCGAGCACGGGCCGCACGATGCCGCCATGGCGGTGGTGGCGGTCACCCGCGACATGACCGAGCACCACCGGCACGCCGTGGAGCTGGAACGCGCCCGCGCCGAGGCCGAGCGGGCCGACGCGATCAAGGGCCGGTTTCTGGCCAACGTCACCCACGAGCTGCGCACGCCGCTCAACGCGATCATCGGCTTCTCCGAGGTTCTGTCGGGCGAAGGCGCCGTCAGCCTCGGCCCGGATCAGGCGCGGGAATATGCCGGGATCATCGGAGCCTCCGGCCACCACCTGCTCGGCGTCGTGAACACGCTGCTCGACATGAGCCGGATCCAGAGCGGCAACTTCGACTGCGCGCCGGAATCCTTCGACATCGCGGGCCTGCTCCAGGCCTGCTGCGACCTGATGCGCCTGAAGGCCGACGCCGCCGGAATCGTCCTCACCGCCGCCCCATCGGGGCCCGTGGAGATCACGGCCGATCCCGCCGCCTGCCGGCAGGTCCTGATCAACCTCATCTCGAACGCCGTGAAGTTCACCCCGCGCGGCGGCCGCGTCGACCTGTCCCTGCGCCGCGGCGCGGGCAGCCTGGACATCGTCGTGGCCGATACCGGTCTCGGCATCGGTGCAGACGACCTGCCCAAGCTCGGCACCCCGTTCTTCCAGGCCGGGAGCGGCGACTACAAGCGCCAGCACGAGGGGACCGGCCTCGGCCTCTCGGTGGTGCAGGGCTTGGTCGGCCTGCATGGCGGCGCTCTCCTGATCGAGAGCGCGCCGCAGGCCGGGACCGTCGTGACCGTCACCCTGCCTCTCGTCTGCCGGGCTCCGGCCCTTGCCCATGGCCCGGCACAGATCCGCACCGCCGTGCGGGGCGCCCCGACACAGCGCCGGGTGGTGCGCCTGCCGCTCGGCCTGTTCGACGCGGAGCCGAGCACCGCCTCGGCCCCGGCCGACCCGGTCCTGCGCCGCACCGGCTGATCCGCAGATCCCCCGGAAGGAGATAGGATGTCAGGCTACCGCGAGATCACCGTACCGGGCGAACCCGGCCGCGCGCGCGGTCCCGGGCCGCGCCGTGCCGCCATCCAGGGCGACTGGCGCGCCGTCCTCGTCGGCGCGCTGAAGGCCACGGGAGCCACCTGCCGGACCAGCCCGGGCACCGTTCTCGGCAGCCTCGTCGCCGTGGCGGCTGCGGGCTTCGTCTGCGTCAACGCCCTCGGCTACCAGTCCGGACGCCATCCGGCGCCGATCCTGCCGAAGCTCGCCCAGAAGGCGCCTGCCTCGCGGGAGGCGGCGCCGGCCGCCAAGGAGCCCGTCCGGGACGCGGGCCGGGATCCGGTTCGCGTCATCGAGGCCGACCGCGCCGCCGCGCCGCCCCCCGCCAAGCCGGCGGCCCGGGACGCGATCGGCGAGCTGATCCGGTCGGAGGAGACCACCGCCTCGGTCACCCCGAAGGCGTCGCCGGTTCGACCGACCGCTAAGCCGGTCCCGAAGGAGACGAAGGACGCCAATGCGGCCAAGCCCGGGAAGGACGGCGACCCGGTGCTGCGCGCCCAGAAGGCGCTGTCGAAGCTCGGCTACGCGGTGAAGCCCGACGGCGCGATGGGGCCCGGCACCCGGGCGGCGATCGAGAAGTTCGAGCGCGGCGCCAAGCTGCCGGTGACCGGAGAGGCGACGGGCCGGACCCTGCGCGAACTGGTGGCGCGGGCGGGCCACGGCTAGGGCCGATCCCGATCGCGTTGCATCGGTCTGGAAGACGGGCGTCCCCGGTCGAGGCAGCCGCGCCATTCCGCCGCCCTCATGCCTCCTCTCCCGTGCGGGAGAGGGTTGGGGTGAGCGGCGAGACGCGTCCGGGTCGAGCGCGCCATCACCGCCCGGCCGGAATGCGCCTCGCCCGGACAGACCTGATCCCTCACCCTGTCCCTCTCCCGCACGGGAGAGGGGATCCGTGCCTCGTTCGGCACGGGCTCGGCTAGCGCCCCCGTCTCAGCCCGATCGGGAACGGCGCGAGCGGATGTAACACGCGTCACACCCGACGAAGACCCGCGCCGGCCTGATCGCGGCGCGGGTCTCTATCCACCGGGGCATGCGGAAGGCGCGTCCCTCAGTACTGCGTGCCGGTGAACCGGCAGATCGTCTTGCAGCGCGGACCGCCATTGGCCTGCCAGGACTTCGCGTGGCCGATCGATCCGGTCATGTCCTGCGTGGGATTACCGCCGGGCCGATGCACGACGATGTTGCAGCGATCCTGCGGCGTGCGCTGGTAGCGCGGGCAAGACGCGGAGTCGCGGTTGTCCAGTAAATCCATGAGCGTCTCCGAACGGGCGTGGGCCGACGGCGCAACACCGCACAGGCAGGCGACGACCAGCGTCGTGAGCGAGGTCATTCTCCACATCGGAGTGCTCCTTAAATCATCGTGACATGCGAATTCGGGCGCCCTTTGCTCAGTTAATCGGCAGGAAATACTATAGATGTGCGCTGACGCACATCATTCAGTTCTTTTTTAATCCCGAAAAATACTGATTTTTTCGGCGGAATATTCTGCGCCGGGAACCGTTGCGGCTTCAGGGAGCCGTGCGGCGCGCCCGAGGTTGCTCGAACGGGCGCTTTCGCGCATGGCGGATGCAGCACCGCTCTGGACCCCGGGGTTCAGGATCCGACCGCCGTATCGGACCGCCCATCCTGCGGCGCGCCGATCTTCACAGGGCCACAGACGCATGCGCCTGCGCTCCGATTTCTGGGTTTCGGCCCATCTGCGGCGCCTGGACGTCGCGGGCATCCCGGCCGTGCTGCGCCGGCGCGGATCCGCGGAGGCGGGCGCGATTTTCGTGAAGGTCGATCGGCTCGACGGCAGCGCCGACCTCTACGGACCGGCGCCGCAGGCCCTGTTCGAGGCCGAGGAGAGCGGTGACCGCCGCTTCGCCGCGATCGTCACCGGCGGCAGCCCGCTCGACGTGGAGGAGCGCCTGACCAAGGAGATCCGGTTCGACTCCGATCTCTGGATCATCGAGATCGACGACCGGCAGGGGCGGCACTTCCTGGATCTGGCGGAGTAGGACGGCTCGCAGGCCGTCTCTGCAAACGGAGCGAAGCAATCGAGAAGCGCCAGGCCGACTGACGGCGCGCCGTTCCGGGTCACTGCGCTACGCTCGTGCCGACGGCGCGACGCCGCGCGGCGTCGCGCCCGATGACGCGCCCGTCAGCCCTCGATGATGCGCTCGTCGAGCTTCCGGTCGACGGTCTCGACGGTGCGGTCGATCTCGGCGTTCGGCTCGCCGAGCTGGTGCGAGATCAGCTTCACCAGCAGGTCGACGCGCTCGATGTAGGGCGCCCCGTTCGCCACGGCGCGCGCCGCAGAGGACGGCTTCAGCAGGCTCTCGGCGGCCTTGGCGTATTTCTCGAACGGTACCTGATCGGCGGGATCCGCACCGAGCTTCCGGGCGATCCCATCGACATGGTCGTAGATCGCCCGCGATCGCGCCAGATCGCCGTGGACGGCGTCGTGGATCGATTGCGGCTCGCCCGGGGTGATGCAGCGGTAATTGCCGGTGAGCAGCATCGACCATTTGGCGAGCGGCACGAACAGCGAGTCGAACACCTTGAGCTTCACCGGCACGTCGTGCCCGTCGAGGCGCACGGCGTCGATATCGGCCTCCAGCTCGCGGAGAAGCGTGTTGTGCGCCTCGTCTTCGAAGGTCGCGGCCTTGAAGTTCGTCGGCAGGCCGACGTGGAGGACATTGGCCTCCTCCTCGGGCGGCCGGAAGGCCTGCGGATCGGGGGAGCAGAGCGACACCAGGCCCGGCTCGAACCGGTCCCACACGCCGGCATTGGTGTAGGCGTCCTCGAGGTCCATGGCGGCGAGCGCCGGGATCCGCTTGAGGTAAGGCAGCGGCGGCATGTTCATGATCGACAGGCACGGCAGCTTCGCCGCCGCGATCTTGATCATGAGGACGCGGATCGTGTGGTTGTTGTACTGCGGCTCCTGCATGGCGAGGCCGACGAGGTCGTAGCGCGAGACGTCGACGTCTTCCGGCGGCATCGCGTCGACCTTGCCGGGCAGGTCGCGCGAGTGGATCGCGCGGTGCTCCTTCTCGTCGCGCAGCTTGATGCGGACCTCGGTCCCCTCGCGGTTGATCAGGTCCGCGGTCTTCCGGCGGCAGACCAGGGTCACGTTGTGACCGGCCATCAGGAGCTTTGTGCCCAGGAGCGAGCCGTAGGAGGCCCCCAGGATCAGGATGTTTCTGGCCACGTCGTTCCTCCCCAGCATTGAAGACTGCTGTGTGTTGTCTGGCTGCTGGGAACAGCGCGTCTCCGCCGCAGCCCCCATCGCACCCGCGATGGATGGCAGCCGGGCGGGCGGAACGCAAGCCTTCTGGTATACCTAATCCCAAACCCGTTGTGATGCCCCGGCGGTGACAGCCGGGGCGATCCCTATCCTCGCACCCGGGGATCTCCACAGGGCGGGGCACCGCCTTCCGTCAAGCGACCGGCCATGCCGCCGTCATCCCGGGGCTGGAGAGCGGAGCCCGGATGACGACGTGGTGGAGCGGGTGAAAAGCTTCGGAGGCGCGGCGCGGACGCGGCCATCGACCCCGTTCCAAGCCGACCGGGAACGGCGCGAGCTTATCTGCCCTACCCCCACAGCTCCGGCGTGGGCGGGTGCATGAGGCTGCCTTCGTAGCGGAGCGGGGGGTCGCGGTCGCGGGCCAGCAGCAGCGGCCCGTCGAGATCCACGAAATCGGCCCCCTCGGCCAGAAGCGCCGCGGGTGCCATGCCGAGCGAGGTGCCGAGCATGCAGCCGACCATGACCGAGAGCCCCCGCGCCCGCGCCTCGCCGGCGAGGAGCACCGCCTCGGTCAGGCCGCCGGTCTTGTCGAGCTTGATGTTGATCGCGTCGTAGCGCCCGGCGAGCGCGTCGAGCCCGGCGCGATCGTGCAGGCTCTCGTCGGCGCAGACCGGCACCGGATGCGCGATTTCGGCGAGCAGGGAATCGGCATCGGCCGGCAATGGCTGCTCGATCAGCGCGACGCCGGCCTTCAGGCAGGCGGCGAGATTGGCCTCCACGTTTTCCGGCCGCCACGCCTCGTTGGCATCGACGATCAGCCGGGATTCGGGGGCACCTTCCCGCACGGCGGCGATGCGCTCCGGGTCCCCATCCCCGCCGAGCTTGACCTTGAGCAGCGGCCGGTGCGCCGCCTTGCGGGCGGCTTCGCCCATGCTCTCGGGTGTGCCGAGGCTCAGCGTGTAGGCGGTGATGGCCGGACGCGGCGCCGGCAAGCCGGCGATCGCCCAGGCGGGGCGGCCCTGGAGCTTCGCCTCAAGGTCGAACAGCGCGCAGTCGAGGGCGTTGCGCGCCGCGCCGGCCTTCATGCGCGCCATCAGCGCGTCCCGGCCGATCCCGGAAGCGATCGCCTCCGCCTGCCCCTCGATCAGGGCGCTGACGCTCTCGACGCTCTCGCCGTAGCGCGGATAGGGCACGCACTCGCCGCGCCCGATCCGGTCCCCGTCGGTGATCGTCGCCACCACCACGGCGATCTCCGTGCGGCTGCCGCGGGAGATCGTGAAGGCCCCCGCGATCGGGAAGCGCTCGACGGCGAGGGTCAGACGGCGGGCCATGGCGTCGGGTTTCCCGGTTGGAGCCTTCGGTCGATGCAGTCCGCGCCGTCATCGCGAGCGAAGCGACCCGGTGATGCGCGGCGCTGGAGCCCGTGGCGCTACCCTGGATCGCCTCGCTGTGCTCGCGAAGACGGTGTCGGAGCCAGCGCAGGCAACGGTATCAGATCGCCGGGAAGTCGGCGACGATCCGGTCGACCAGCCCGTCGACGCCGAAGCGCACCGGGTCGGTGGCGGGGAGGTCGTGCTCGGACGCGAGTGTCTCGAGGAGCGCCCGGGCCTCGCCCTCGGCGAGCTCCTGGGTGTTGACCGCGATGCCCACCGGCTTGATCGCCGGGTTGGTCAGGCTGCCGAGTTGCACGGTGAGGTCGATGACCTGCCGGATGGTCGGCAGGGGGTGCTTCACGCCGCGCATCGTGGTGCGGGTCGGCTCATGGCAGACCACGAAGGCGTCGGCCTGCGCGCCGTGCAGCAGGCCGAGGCTCACGCCGGCGAAGGACGGGTGGTAGAGCGAGCCCTGACCCTCGATCAGATCCCAGTGGTTCGGGGCGGCCTCCGGCGAGATCGTCTCGACGGCCCCGGAGATGAAGTCGGCCACGACGGCGTCGATGGCGACGCCCTTGCCGGAGATGAATACGCCGGTCTGGCCGGTGGCGCAGAAATCCGCGTCGAGGCCGCGCTCGCGCATGCCGCGCTCCAGGGCCAGCACGGTGTACTTCTTGCCGACCGAGCAATCGGTCCCGACGGTGAGCAGGCGCCGCCCCGCCCGCTTGGTACCCTTGCCCGTGGGGAAGCGCTCGTCGGTGTGGCGGACGTCGTGGAGCTGGCGGCCGCGCCGGGCGGCGGCCTCCGCGATGGCCGGCACCGCGCCGAGCTTGACGTGCAGGCCGCTCGCCACGTCGAGACCCGCCTCGATCGCCGCGACGATCTCCTTGACCCAATGGTCCGGCAGCACGCCGCCGGCGTTGACGACGCCGATCACCAGGGTCCGGCAGCCCTTCGCCAGGGCCTCGGGCAGGGTCATGTCGGGGATGCCGAGATCGGCGGCACAGCCCGGCAGGCGCATCTGGCCGACGCACCATTCGGGGCGCCAGTCCTTGATCCCGTAGGCGGTCTTGGCCGCCAGCGTGTCGGGCACGTCGCCCAGGAACATCAGGTAGGGCGTGGCGATCTGCATCGGTCGAACAACCTTCTCCGGAGGCCGGCGCCCCGTCTATGCGGGATCGCGGGCGCCCGGCGCAATGCATGAGGCCGGCCAGGGCCGTGGACGCGGCCGCAGCCCCGACATGCCAGGCTTGCACGCCGTCATCGCGAGCGCAGCGAAGCGACCCAGGGATTCGCTACGGTCAGAGATCGCGCGCTGCCCTGGGTTGCTTCGCTGCGCTCGCAAAGACGAGCCGCCGCCTCAACCCGGCGACCCATGACACCCCCGCTCAGGCGGCGCGTCGTCGCGCGACCTGGGCCTCGTTCGCCACCGCCTCGACCGGCGACAGCACGCCGGTCGCCCGGACCAGCCCCTCGGCCCCCGCCAGCGCGCCCGCGCGCAGTTCCAGCCCGAGGAAGCGCGCGCGCTCGAACGGGCCCGGCAGGGTCAGGCCCTCCGCGAGCGCCCGGTCGAAGCCGAAGCGGGCATAGTAGGGCGCGTCGCCGACCAGCAGCACGGCGCCGTGGCCGAGCGATTCGGCCCGGCCGAGAGCGGCCTGCATCATCACGGAGCCGAGCCCCTGGCCCTGGATCGCCGGATCGACGGCGAGCGGGCCGAGCAGCAGCGCCGGCCGGGCGAGCCCGGCCTCGACGTGCCACAGCCGCAGGGTGCCGACGAGGCGCCCGGCGCGCATCGCCGCGAAGGCGAGGCCGCGGGCCGGCAGACGGCCCTCGCGCAGGCGCTCCGAGGTCTTGGCGCGTCGGTTGCCCGGAAAGCACGCGTCGAGCAGGCGCTCGCGCGCCGGGACGTCGTGGCAATGCTCCGCGCGGATCTCGATCATGGCTGTGCCCTCCCCGGGCCGGAAAGCGGGAGAAGCGACGGTGTGACGGACGGCCGAGCGCCTTCCGTCAGTGCGGCAGCGGGAGATCAGTCCCAGCAGCCGAGGGCTGCCGGGATCTTCTGCAGCAGATCAGATGACGATCTGCTGAAGGGGCGGGAAGCCGTTGAAGGCCACCGCCGCGTAGGTCGTGGTGTAGGCGCCCGCGCCCTCGATCAGCACCTTGTCGCCGATCGAGAGCGAGACCGGCAGCGGATAGAGCTGCCGCTCGTAGAGCACGTCCACCGAGTCGCAGGTCGGACCGGCGATGACGCAGGGCTCGGTCGCGTCCCCGTCCCGCGCGGTGCGGATCGGGTAGCGGATCGCCTCGTCCATGGTCTCGGCCAGGCCGCCGAACTTGCCGATGTCGAGATAGACCCATCGGACCTCGTCGGCTTCGGCGGACTTCTTCGAGACCAGCACGACCTCGGCCTCGATCAGGCCGGCATTGCCGACCATGCCGCGGCCCGGCTCGATGATCGTTTCGGGGATCTGGTTGCCGAAATGCTTGGTCAGGCCGCGGAAGATCGCCTCGCCGTAGCTCTCCACGCCCGGAACCGCCTTGAGGTACTTGGTCGGGAAGCCGCCGCCGAGATTGACCATCGACAGGCCGATGCCGCGCTCCGCGCACTCGCGGAAGATCGCCGCCGCCGAGCCGAGCGCCCCGTCCCAGGCCTCGGTGTTGCCCTGCTGCGAGCCGACGTGGAACGAGATCCCGTAGGCCTCGAGCCCCTGGCGATGGGCGTGCTCCAGCACGTCCGCGGCCATCTCGGGCACGCAGCCGAACTTGCGGGAGAGCGGCCAGTCGGCGCCCGCGCCGTCGCACAGGATGCGGCAGAACACCCGGATCTCGCGGGTCGGCACGTCCGTGGCCTCGGCGGCCCGGGCGATCTTCTCCACCTCGGCCTGGCAGTCGACCGCGAACAGGCGGATGCCGAGCTTCAGGGCGCGGCCGATGCAGCGCTCCTTCTTGATGGTGTTGCCGTAGGAGATCCGGTCGGCGGTGGCGCCGGCGGCCAGCACCATCTCCATCTCGGCGACCGAGGCGGTGTCGAAGCAGGAGCCCATCTCGGCGAGCAGGCGCAGCACCTCGGGGGCCGGGTTCGCCTTCACGGCATAGAACACTCGGGTGTCCGGCAGGGACCGCGCGAAGGCGGTGTAGTTGTCGCGCACGACGTCGAGATCGAGGACCATCACGGGGCCCTCGTCCTGACCGAGGTCGCGGCGCACGCGCAGGAAGTCACGGATGCGGTCGGTCATGGTCGTCTCCCGGCACGGGTTCGCGAGCGCCCTTACGCGGGGCGCGCTGTCGAAGATGACGGCCAGGACCGGCCGCCGGCGTCAGGGGGCGATGCGTCGCGCGGACCCACGCGCTTTGGAGACGCGTGCATCAGTGCGGGCGCAGAGCACCCGGAAGCTGCCGTGGATTGGAAGGGAGGACCCCCACCGCACGCCGGGCAAAGAGAAACAAGCCTCTTCGGTGCCGGCCTGTGGAGGGCCGACGAGACCAAAAAAGCCCGTTCGTCGTTGCTTTAAGCTGCGTCCCCCGTGGAGAGCGGGGTTCGCCGGTTTCGCCTCCGGCTGCCGGTTGTTGTCGGGGTCCGGTGTTGCCACCTGGATGCCGGCCGTAGGGATCCACCCTTGCGACCATCGATCCTTTAAGACCCCTGGCGGCTGTCCGGCAGTTGACCGGATGCCCACCAACCGACACGCGGCCACAGGCACGTGCGAAATTGGGCACGGCGCATATACGGAGACGAGCCTCGCGCGGCAAGGGGAAGAGGCTCCGCAACGCCCGCTTTTCCGCCCGGAATTCACACCCTTCGCGGCCCGTTGCAAAAACGCCGCATCTCGCTGGCGCCGATCCGGCCGTCCGGACTTCCCAAGTGGGGCGGAAGCGGGCATCTGACCGGTCGGGCAGAAGACGCAGGCGAGCACAAGATGGCCGGGCCGATCAGATCCTCCGCGACGGCGCGGGCGTGAGCGCGCCCCTGCGCAATCCGGTCGGCGACGGGTGCCCCGAGCCGAGGATCCGCACCGCCACGCTCGCCGATCTCGACGCCCTGGTCGCCCTGGAGCACGCCGCCTTCGCCACCGACCGGGCCGAGCGCCGGGCGATCCGCCACGCGATCCTGTCGCCCACCATGGACGTGCTGGCGGCGCTGATCGACGCGCCGGACGGGGATCCGACCCCGGTCCTGGTCGGTGCCGCAGTGCTGGAGCGGCGGCGCAGCAGCCGGATCGCCCGCCTGGCCTCGATCGCGGTGGCGCCGAACCGCGGCGGCCTCGGCCTCGGCGGCCGGCTCCTGGACGCCGCGGAGGCCCGCGCCCGCGCCCAGGGTTGCGATCGGCTCCGGCTGGAGGTGCGCGCCGATAACGGCGCCGGCATCCGCCTCTACCAGCGCCGGGGCTATACCCGCTTCGCGGTGCGGCCCGATTATTACGAGGACGGGATGGAGGCTTGGCGCTACGAGCGGGCTTTGTGAGGCTGTCCGCCCTGATCCCGGCCGGTTAGGAGAGTTTTACGGCTCCCGCGCTACAGCGCGCGGGATGACCTGAGAGATCCCGCAGCTCATGAGACGCCGTCCATGGCCGTGATCGTCGCCTTCGTCTTCAATGCGGGGCTCAACTTCGTCCTCGGCCTGCTGATCGCCAAGCTGCTGGGGCCGGCCGATTTCGGCCGGTTCGCCTTCGCGACCACCGGCGCCATCGTGCTGAACACGGTGCTGTTCGAGTGGCTGCGCCTGTCGGCGACGCGGTTCTACTCGGGACGCGTGCGCGTCGACGAGCCCTGGATCCGCCACGGGCTCGACCGGGCCTATCTGCGCATCGGCCTGCTGCTGCTCGCCGCCGCCGCCCTGTGCGGCGCCTTCGGCTTTGCCGGCGGCGCCGACGGGCGCGAGGCGGTTCTGTGCGGCACCGGCCTCGCGGCGCTGGGGATCGGCGTGTTCGACTACCACGCGGCCCTCGCCCGGGCGCGGTTCGACGGCAAGCTCTATCTCGGCCTCGTCGCGGTGAAGAACGTCCTGTCCTTCGCCCTGATGGCGGGCGCGGCCTGGTGGCTGCCCCAGCCGGCCTGGGTCCTGGCGGCCGCCGGGCTCAGCCAGCTCCTGGCGGTGCTGCTGCTGCGCCACCCTCTGCGCGATCCGCGCACGCCCTTCGAGCGACCGCGCCTGTCGGCGACCTGGCGGGTCTTCGCGCGCTACGGCCTGCCGCTCATCGCCGCCAACACCGCCTATCAATGCCTCGCCTTCTTCAACCGCGGCGCCATTGCGGGCCATGCCGGCTTCGCCGAGGCCGGGTATTTCGCCCTGGCCGCCGACGTCACCGGGCGCGCGCTGATGACGCTGGGCACCGCCCTCGACCTGCTGCTGTTCCAGCTCGCCGTGCAGGCCGAGGAGCAGAGCGGCCGCACCGCCGCCGAGGCGCAGGTCGCAGCCAATGCCGGCACCGTGTTCGCCCTGCTGGCCCCCTGCGCGGTCGGCTTCTGGGCCGTGCTGCCGGCGCTCCAGGGGCTGGTTGTGCCGGATGCCTATCGCGGGCCGTTCGAGACCTACAGCATCGTGCTGATGCCGGGCCTGTTCTGCCTGTCGATGATGTTCTACGCCCTCAATCCGGTCTTCCAGATCCGCCGCCGGACCTTGCCGGTGGTCGCCGCCGCCCTGGTCGGTCTGGCGGTGAACGGCGCCGGACTGCTGGTCCTGCCGGATCGGATGGGCGGGATCGGCGTCGCGCTGGCGCAGAGTGCGGGTCTCGCGGCCGCCGGTTTGTGGCTCGGCTGGCGCGCGCTCACCGGCCCGGAGCGCATCGCGCTGCCCTGGGGGGAGATCGGGGTGGCGGCCCTCGCCTGCGCGGCGATGGGCCTGGCCCTCGCCCCCTTCCGGCACCTGCCGCCCGCCCTGGCGCTGGCCATCCTGGTTCCGGCCGGGATGGGCCTCTACGGGGCGCTGGTCTGGCTCTTCGACATCGCCGGCCTGCGCCGCGAGGTCCTGGCACGTCTGCGTCCGGGCCGGACGGCGCCGGCGGAATAGGCTCACGGCGCGCGGGCGCCGCAAAGCGGCGACGCAGTGGAAACCCGGCCGCTGAAACCCCGCGACTCCACCTGCGCTTGAATCCGCCGCCGGATCCGGCGACACCCGTCCTGGAATGGATACAAACAGGACCGGGACGGAAACGATGGGCGTCTACGAGCCCGGCACCGAGGCGGAGGCCGGGGAGATCGTGCGGGCGGCCGCCGGGCGCGGCGAGCGCCTGCGGCTCGCCGGCGGCGGCACAGCCGCGGGGCTCGGCCGGCCCGCGCAGGACAACGCGACACTCTCCGCGAAGGCGCTCACCGGGGTCACGCTCTACGAGCCCGCCGAGATGGTGGTGGGGGCCCGGGCCGGGACGCCGCTCTCCGAGGTCGAGGCGCTGCTCGCCACCCGGGGCCAGATGCTCCCCTTCGAGCCGATGGACCTGCGCGGCCTCTACGGCAGCGCCGGCGAACCGACCCTGGGGGCCGTGGCGGCGATCAACAATGCCGGGCCCCGGCGGATCAATGCCGGGGCGGCCCGCGACAGCCTGATCGGCGTGCGCTTCGTCAACGGACGGGGCGAGGCGATCAAGTCGGGCGGCCGGGTGATGAAGAACGTCACCGGGCTCGACCTCGTGAAGCTGATGGCCGGCGCCCACGGCACGCTGGGCCTGCTGACGGAGGTCACCTTCAAGGTGCTGCCGGCCTGCGAGCGCGTGGCGACCCTGATCTTCCCCGGCCTGGACGATGCCCGGGCGGTGACGGCCCTGTCGGAGGCCCTCGGCTCGCCCTTCGAACTCACGGGCGCCGCGCATCTGCCGGCGGGGATCGGCGGCCCGGAGGCGCGGACCCTGATGCGCCTCGAAGGCTTCTCCGACTCCATCGCATACCGCACGGGCGAGCTGCGCCGCCTGCTCAAGCGCTACGGCCAGCCTGAGATCGTGGACGGCGAGGACGGCGCCGCCCTCTGGCGGTCCGTGCGCGACGCCGCGCGCCTGGCCGAGCCCCGGGAGTCCGCCCTCTGGCGGATCTCCACCGCGCCGACCCACGGGCCGGCCCTGGCGGCGGCGGTCGCGGCGGAGCGCGACGCCCGCTGGTTCTTCGACTGGGGCGGCGGCTTGATCTGGCTCGCCACCGCCTCGGCGGGCGATGCCGGCGCCGGGACGGTGCGCCGGGCGGTGGAGGCGCAGGGCGGCCACGCCACGTTGGTCCGTGCGCCCGACGCCGTGCGTGCGGCCGTGCCGGTGTTCCAGCCGCTGGCCGAGCCGCTGATGCGGCTCACCGCCGGCATCAAGGCGGCGCACGATCCCGCCGGGGTGCTCAACCCGGGCCGGATGTACGCGCAGCTGTGAGGTTCGTCCCCTCTCCCGTGTGGGGAGGGGCCAGAGGTGGGGGCGCTGCAGAAGGCAACGCGGCGCTCGATCCGAGCCGCCCCCATGGGGGATCTGCGATCCCCAAACGCCTCCCCGCTCGGGGGAGGCGAGCAGGCAGGAAGAGACCGTGCAGACCAACTTCGCCCCCGCCCAGCTCGCCGATCCCGCCATGGCGGCCTCGGAAAAGATCCTGCGGACCTGCGTGCATTGCGGCTTCTGCACGGCGACCTGTCCGACCTACCTGCTGCTGGGCGACGAACTCGATTCCCCGCGGGGCCGGATCTACCTGATCAAGGACATGCTGGAGGGCGGCAAGCCGGCCTCGCCGGAGGTGGTCAAGCATGTCGACCGCTGCCTCTCCTGCCTGTCCTGCATGACGACCTGCCCGTCGGGGGTGCATTACATGCACCTCGTCGACCATGCCCGGGCCCATATCGAGGCGACCTACGCGCGGCCGGCCGGCGACCGGTTCCTGCGCGCCGTGCTCGCCCAGGTCCTGCCTTACCCGAACCGCTTCCGCCTGGCGCTCACCGCCGCCAAGCTCGGCGCGCCGTTCCGGGGGCTGGTGGCGCGGCTGCCGCGGGTCGGCAACCGCCTCGCCGCCATGCTCGACCTCGCCCCCGCCGGGATGCCGCCCCGCGAGCCGACCAACCGGCCGGGCCGGTTCCCGCCGGCCGGCGGACAGGCCGTCAAGCGCGTCGCCCTGCTGCGCGGCTGCGCCCAGAGCGTGCTGCGGCCGGACTTCAACGCCGCCGCGATCCGGCTGCTCAACCGGCACGGCATCGAGGTGGTCCACGCCGCGGAGGGCTGCTGCGGGGCGCTGACCCACCACATGGGCAAGGAGGATTCCGCCCATGCCCACGCCAAGCAGACGATCGACGCCTGGGATGCGGAGATCGCCAAGGGCCTCGACGCGATCCTGGTCACGGCCTCGGGCTGCGGCACGACCATCAAGGATTACGGCTTCATGTTCCGCGACGACCCAGCCTATGCCGCGAAGGCGCAGCGGGTCTCGAGCCTGGCCAAGGACGTCACCGAGTACGTCGCCCAGCTCGACCTCGCGGCGACCGCGGAGAGCGACCTCGTGGTGGCCTACCACTCGGCCTGCTCGATGCAGCACGGCCAGGGCATCCGCACCGAGCCGAAGACGCTGCTCAAGCGCGCGGGCTTCACCGTGAAGGACGTGCCCGAGGGCCATATCTGCTGCGGCTCGGCGGGGACCTACAACATCCTGCAGCCGGAACTGGCGCTGAAGCTGCGCGCCCGGAAGGTCGCCAATATCGAGCGCGTGCGCCCCGACGTGATCGCCACCGGCAATATCGGCTGCGCGACGCAGATCGGGAAGGGCACCGGCATCCCGATCGTCCACACGGTCGAGCTGCTCGACTGGGCGACCGGCGGCCCGAAACCCGCGGCGCTCGCCGGGGTGGCGCCGCGGCTGGAGGCGGCGGAGTGACGGATGCCGTCGCTTGAGCGCCGGCCACGAACACGCACGATCCACGACCGCGTCCTCCGGACAGGAGGACCGGGTGATCCCGGCCGCCCCCTCATTCTGAGGTGCCCGCGTCAGCGGGCCTCGATAGGAGGGCTCCAGGGATCGCGCGACCGGCCGGAGGGCTCCTGCGAGGCCTGCGCTGCGCTCCCGCACCTCAGGACGAAGGCGTGGATCGGACAGCCGATCCGAACCTGCCCGGCATGGAATCGCTTCGTTCGGCGCAAAAGGACCGCACCGCGACCGCGCGCCGTGACAGCCCCGTGACATCTATTCGCGCTTGACCCTTGCCAAATCCGCGCGGCCGTCTGTAATGATGAGGACCCTCTCCGGTCCCGCCGGTCGCCGCAACGGCCCGCGGACGCGACCGAATTCCTTGCGAAAACGGTCGCGGTGTCGCGGTGGGCCCAGTCGGTCCGCTTGGCGGCGACGGGTGTCGCCCGCGATCGGGCAGGTGTCGCACGACGCGGCGGAGCTTCTCCGCCGCACCCCAGAATTCACGGCCGGTCCCCATCCGGCCGAGATTGTTTCGCGAGGTCGGGACCACGATGGACGGACGCACGGCCCAGCATAGAGCTGCGCGTGCCCCGGAGGCGCAAGAGGCGCGTCGCACCGGTCCGTCCCTCCTCCCGGCCTGTTTCAACCCCAGGCGCCCAGGGCGCCGAACGGCGGTTGACGGCAATTTCCCCTCGAACCCATCCGCCTCGGCGACGAGGCCGGCACCCCACCCGACAGGTTTGACGTCGGGCGAGGCGCCGCCGGGACCACGGGCACGGAGAACGACGTCGGCCGCCATGCCGAGAGTCCGACATGGCCAACAAAATGCTGATCGACGCGATGCACCCGGAGGAGACCCGGGTCGTCACGGTCCACGGGTCTAGGGTCGAGGAGTTCGACTTCGAGGCCGCCAACCGGCGTCAGCTGCGTGGCAACATCTATCTCGCCAAGGTCACCCGCGTGGAGCCGTCGCTCCAGGCGGCGTTCGTCGAGTATGGCGGCAACCGCCACGGCTTCCTGGCCTTCAACGAGATCCACCCCGACTATTACCAGATCCCGCTCGCCGACCGGCAGGCGCTCCTCGAGGAGGAGGCCCGCGACGCCGAGGAGCACCGCGAGCGCGAGGAGCGCCGCCGCCGGTCGCCGCGCCGCTCCCGCGGCCGCCGCGCCGAGGCCCGGGCCCGCGGCGCCGACGAGACCGTGAGCGCCGAGGACGGGCACGAGGTGTCCCGAAGCGAAGATCTGGCCGAGGATCACGCCGAGATCCGGACGGAAGCGGGGATCGACCCGGCCGTTGAGCCCGATACCCTCGCCGAGAACCCGGAGGCCGTGCGGGAGGCCCTCGCCTCCGAGACCGCCGCCGGCGACATCCCCGCTTTCCATGACGAGCCGGCACAGGCCGCCGAGCGCGCGGCCGAAGCGCCGTTCGAGGCCGCCCCCGCCGAGGGGCAGGCGGCCGACAGGGGCGCACCGGTGGCCGACCAGCCCGTCGCCTCCGAGGAGGACGCCACCGATCAGGACGCCCCGGTCGAGCCCGAGGCCCGCATCGCCGTGGCGGAGGCGCTGACCGTCGCCGACGCGCCGGCCGAGCCCTTCGCGGAAGAGACCGCCGAGCCGGTCGACGACGACGAGGCGGATGAGGCGTCCGACGAGGACGACGAGGAGTCCGACGACGACGAGGATGAGGACGAGTCGGAGGACGACGAGGACGAGTCCGACGAGGATGAGGATGAGGATGAGTCGGACGAGGATTCCGACGACCCCGACGCCGAGCCCAAGATCGCCCAGGTTGGCGGCAACGGCGACGCGCTGGCCGAGATTCCCGAGCGGCCCCGCCACTACCGCCGCCAGTACAAGATCCAGGAGGTGATCAAGCGCCGCCAGATCATCCTGGTGCAGGTCGTCAAGGAGGAGCGCGGCACGAAGGGCGCGGCGCTCACCACCTACCTGTCGCTGGCCGGCCGCTACTCGGTGCTGATGCCCAACACCGGCCGGGGCGGCGGCATCTCCCGCAAGATCACCTCGGCGGCCGACCGCAAGCGCCTCAAGGAAGTCGTGCAGGACCTGGAGGTGCCCGAGGGGATGGGCGTCATCCTGCGCACCGCCGGCGCCTCGCGCTCCAAGCCCGAGATCGCCCGCGACTTCGAGTACCTGATGCGGCTCTGGGAATCGGTCCGCGAGCTGACGCTGACCTCGATGGCCCCCGCGCTGGTCTACGAGGAGGGCTCGCTGATCAAGCGCGCCATCCGCGACCTCTACAACAAGGATCTGGACGAGGTTCTGGTCGCCGGCGAGGACGCCTACCGCGAGGCCAAGGACTTCATGCGGATGCTGATGCCCGGCCAGTCCAAGGTCGTGAAGCCCTACCGCGACCCGACACCGATCTTCGCCCGTTTCGGGGTCGAGCAGCAGCTCGACGCGATGTTCTCCAGCCACGTCTCGCTGAAGTCCGGCGGCTACCTCGTGATCAACCCGACCGAGGCCCTGGTTTCGATCGACGTGAATTCCGGCCGCGCCACCCGCGAGCACGATATCGAGGACACCGCCCTCAAGACGAACCTGGAGGCCGCCGAGGAGGTCGCCCGCCAGCTGCGCCTGCGCGACCTCGCGGGCCTGATCGTCATCGACTTCATCGACATGGAGGAGAAGCGCAACAACCGCGCCGTCGAGAAGAAGCTCAACGAGTGCCTGAAGAACGACCGCGCCCGCATCCAGGTCGGCCGGATCTCGCCCTTCGGCCTGATGGAGATGAGCCGCCAGCGCATCCGCACCGGCGTGCTCGAATCCTCCTCGATCCCCTGCGCCCATTGCGGCGGCTCCGGCTTCGTGCGCGCCACCGCGTCGGTGGCCCTGCACATCCTGCGCTCCATCGAGGAGGCGCTTCTCAAGTCGGCCTCCCACAACCTCGTCCTGCGCACCCGCACCGAGGTCGCCCTCTACATCCTCAACCAGAAGCGCGGGCACCTGCGCGAGCTGGAGCTGCGCTTCGGCGTGACGATCACGATCGCGGCCGACGAGCGGCTGGCCGCCACCGCCGCGTTCCAGCTCGACCGCGGCGAGCCGGCCCAGCGGGCGGAGGGTCCGGTGACGGGCGTGCGTGCCCAGGCGATCTCGCCGACCACCGAGTTCGAGGACGAGGACGAGGAGGCCGACGAGGCCGAGGCCGAGACGGAATCCGAGGGCGAGGCCGACGAGGGCCGCGCCGAGGCCCGCGAGGACGGGTCGCGCGAGGACGGCGACGGCCGCCGCCGCCGCCGCCGCCGTCGCCGCCGGGGCGGCCGTCAGGAGGGCCGTTCCGAGGATGGCCGCTCCGAGGAGGAGCGCGGCGACGACGAGCGCCAGGAAGACGGCCAGGACGACGGTCAGGACGACGGCCGGGACAGCTCGGACGAGACCGGCCGGGGCGAGGCGTGGGACGGCGAGCAGCCGGCCGGGACCGAGGCACCGGTCGAGGCCGTCGCGGCGGAAGCCGGGGAAGCCGACGAGACAGTGGCGGGTGCCGACGAGGCGTCCCGCACCGAGGATGAGGGCGGGCGCCGCCGTCGTCGCGGACGCCGGGGTGGGCGTGGACGCAGCGAGGGCCGGTCGCGCGACGGCGCCGAGAAGGACGAGGCGCCCGAGGCGGCGGGCGATGGCGTCGCCCTCTCGGCGGAGGAGCCGGTGAGCGCTCAGGCGGTGGCCGAGGCGGTCGATGCGGCCGAGGCCGCCCCGGTCTCGGGCGGCACCGAGACGGCGGTGGACCTGCCGGTGGCCCCGGCCGAGACCCCGGCGCCGGACGATCGGGAGAGCGAAGGCGCGCAGGCTTCCGCCGCGCCGCCCGAGGCTGCGCCCGCCGAACCGGTCCCCGAGCCCGTGGCGATCGTGCTGACGCCGCCCACCGATCCGGACCGGCCGAAGCGCGCGGGCTGGTGGTCGCGCACCAAGGCGGCTCTGACCGGAGAATGAAGCATTGCGCCCCCCGATAGTGCGCTATCCGGGGGCGCAACTTCCCGCAGAAGTCGCGCTGCACCGCACCAATGCGGTGCAACAGTCGTCGAGCGACTAGTCTATCCTTCACCTTTGGTTGAAGGTTCTGTGTGACCATGCCGGCCGATTAAGATGTCGGAGAGGCCCGCATGTTCAGTTTGCGCCGGCAGCGTCAGACCCCTGACGCGCTTGCAATCCCGGTGTCGGCGACCGCGCCCGTTGAGGCGGCGGTGGCGGTGCCAGTCGCTCCGGCGCCGAATCCCGCCGCAGAGCCGGCCTTCGATCGGGAGTGGCTGTCCCTCCTGGCGCGCCTGTCCGCCTCGGCGTCCGATGCCGGCACCTCGATCGGCTGGATGACCCACGACGCCTCCGGGACCGCCGAGCAGGCCCGTCTCATCGCGGCGGCCAGCGAGGAACTCGCGGCGACCACGGGTGAGATCGCCGCCCGCTCCTCCTCGGCGGCCGAGACCGCCGAGACGGCCCGGGCCGGCATCGCCACCTGCGTGGGCGACCTCCACCGCGCCACCGCCGGGATGCGCGGCATCGAGGAGGGCACCGAGGAAATCGGAAGCCGGCTCGACAGCTTCTCGACCGCCGCCCTGCGCATCGAGGAGATGGCCGGCACCATCGCGGCGATCTCGGCCCAGACCAACCTGCTGGCGCTCAATGCCACGATCGAGGCGGCGCGGGCCGGCGAGGCCGGACGCGGCTTCGCGGTGGTCGCCGCCGAGGTGAAGACGCTCTCGGCGCAGACCGCCAAGGCGACCGACGAGATCCGGGCCCGGGTCAGCGGCCTGCGCGAGGAGATGGCGGCGATGCAGGCCGCGGTGACGCGCAGCCGCGGCGCGGTCGAGGCGGGCGCGGCCGCGATGGTGCGGGCCAATGCCCGCGTCGAGGCGGAAAGCGGCGCCGTGGCGAATGTCGCGGCGCAGATGCGCGAGGCCTCGGAGATCCTCGGCCAGCAGATGCAGGCCACCGGCGACATCGCCCAGAATGTCAGCCGCATCGCGGAAGGCACCGACAAGGCGCGCCGGGAGATCGGCGACGCCCTCGCGCAGCTCGGACGGATCGAGGATCTCGGCCGCACCCTACTCGACCGTCAGGCCGGCGCCTCGGCGGATGAGCGGGTGATCCGCCTGTCGGCGGATTGCGCCGCCTGGCGCCGCGCCATCGCGGCGACCCTGGTCGGCATGCGGTCCACGGACACGCCGCCAGAGGGGATTCCCGCCGACGCGACGCGGCCGGCCGCCATCGAGAAGCCCCTGACCCAGGCCCGCGAACAGGCGGCGGCCCTGGTCCGCCACGTGCGCAGCCAGGCCTGGGATTCGGCGACCACGGCGTTCGTCGCCTTCGAGGCGGCTGTGAAGGAAGCCCGGGCGGCGATCGAGGCCTGAGGCCCGGCCGGCTCCGGCAAAGCCGCGCGGCGCCGTCTCACGGCGTGATCAGGCGCTCCAGGCGCATCCGGGTGATCTGGGCGACCTCGTCCAGCGCGGTCGCCTCCTCGGCATCCGGATCCTGTCCGAGCCGGGCCTCGAAGACGGACCGGATCTCGGCCCGTCCCCGGCCTCGCACCGCGATGATGAAGGGGAAGCCGAAGCGCGCGCGATAGGCGGCGTTCAGGCGGTCGAACACCGCGGCGTCGGCCGCCTCCATGCGGTCGAGGCCGGCGCTTCCCTGCTCGCTCGCCGAATCCGCGGTGAGAATTCGGGCGCGTGCCTCCGGCCCGGCGAGCTCCGGGTGACCGTTGAAGAAGGCGCGGCGGGTCTCGGCGGGCGCGGCGCGCAGCACCGCCATCATCGCGGCGTGCAGATCCGCGATCCCCGTGAAGGGGCGCCGGGCCCAGGCGGCCCGTGCCACCCAGGGCGCGTGCTCGAAGACGGGGCCGAGGAGCGCTTCGAAGGCCGGCGCGTCCATGCGGTTGAGGGTGGCGAGATCGGTCATGGACTCAGCGGCTCCGACGGCAGGCCGGCCTGCGAAGCCGTAGGCCTTACACCAAGGGCGGGCTCGTCGGCCCCGCAGAGCCAGCAACCCGTGTGCCATCCGGGCTTGGAGGGCTGCCGAACGCGGGTTCCTGCCGCACGGCGCCGCGCCTGAGCGCCGGGCGAAGCCTTCACGGAACGCTCGCGGCCGGGGATCCGTCATAGTGCGCGGGCGGCACCAGGGGCCGACGGCGTGCCGGGACGAGCCGTGCGCACGCCCCATCGGGCAGCGTCAGGATGCGCGCTCCGACCGGACCTCGTCAGGTCGGCTGCGCATCGGATCTCGGGGCTGTCGGTGCCTCGCCGCCCTTCCGGCGATCGCGCTCCTTGCGCAGTTCCCGCTCGGCCAGAAGCCAGAACTCGATCTCGAAGCCCTCGGGCCGGTGGTTGCGCTCCCAGAGTTCGTAGGCCCGCTCGCGGATCTGCTCGAACGTGATGGCATCGGGCGACGGGGCCGGAGGCTGAGGCGCAGCCTCGTCGGGACCGGTCGCGGGTTCGGGCAGCGTCGTCCCCGCCGCCGGAAGATCCGGAGGCGCACGGAAATCAGGGGGCACGTCCATGACGCGGCCGATCTCAGGAGGCCGGCTTGTCGAGATAGGCGGCCACGCTCGTGATCCGGCTCCCGACCATGGTCACCGCCTTGCGCAGCCTCTCCTCGCTGACGCCGAAACGCTGCGCCCATTCCTCGCGGGTGGGACGGTCGTAGATGTCGATATGCGTCTTGCCCCTGAATTCGGTGGACATGCTGTGCCCGCTCCGGTTCGCCGTGAGCCGCGGCCATACCGGGCTCTTCGAAGGGACAACCGGAGTCGGGCCCTTCGGTTGCCGCCGGTCGCGGCCGGCACGCGGTGCGCCGCGGGATTCGCCTCAGGGCGCGCTCGGCGCGGGCGGCGGGACCGGCTCGTGCCCCGGCTCCAGCCCGTCCGCGTCCGAGCCGACGCGCGCTGCCACGAAGGCGGTCAGGAGCGGCACGAGCAGCGCCGTGACCACCACGCTCGCCGCCACCAGCACGGTGGCGGGACCGGCAGCCTCCGCGTAGGCCGGATTGGCGGCCGCGATGATCGCCGGCACGGCAGCGGCGTTGCCGGCGGTGGAGGCCGCCGCGACCCCGGCGACGCCATTGCCCCCGGTGAGCCGGTCGGCGACGAACAGGGCCGCCCCCGTGACCGCCACCACCGCCACGCCGAGGCCGATGCCGAGCAGGCCCGCCTGCCAGATCTTGGCGAGGTCGAGCCCGAACCCGAGGGCAAACGCGAAGAACGGGATCATCACCGGCGCCGCCCCCGACAGGAAGGCGCGCATGTCGCGGTCGAGGTTGCCCAGGATCATCCCGATCACCAGCGGCAGGATGCTGCCCACCAGCGTCGGCCACGGGAAGGCGGACAGGCCCGCCAGCCCGAGGGTGACCATGGTGAGGAACGGCCCGGATTCGAGACTCATGATCGCGTAGGCGCCCGCATCCTTCGGGCGGCCGAACTGGCCCATCAGGGCGAGGTAGAGCCCGCCATTGGTGTCGTTCATCGCGGCGACGATCGCCAGCGTCGAGATTCCCGCAAAGGCGCCCCCGACCACCGGCGCCTCGCCGAGGACATGGCCGAACACCACGCCCATGAGCGCCGCGATGCCGACCTTGGCGGCCAGCAGAACCCCGCCCTTGCGGGCGATCGCCGGGGTGGCGCGGAAATCGATGCCCGCGCCCATGCAGACGAAGAACACCGCCAGGATCGGCAGGGCCCCGTTGAAGAGCGCACCGGTGAACGAGCCGAAGAACGTCGCCGTGTTGGGAAAGAGCGTGTGGAGGATCGCGCCGAGGAACAGCGGCACCACCATCAGGCCGCCGGGCACGCGCTCCAGGGAACGCTTGATGGGAATCTGCATGGTTCGCCCTTCCGGTGCCACCCTGTTCCGGGCCTTCGACACCCGCTCATCCCCCGGGCCGGCTGCTACAACCTTTTGACAAGCGGGCGCAACTCGCGGCCAGGATCGTACAAATGTTGACAAGCGGCGCGGTTCATCGCTGACTTGACGCAGCCTGGCTCGATCCCTGGAGGCGGCCCCGGATGTCGTCGGCGGTGTCCTCATCCCTGTCCGGTCCGCCCGACCGGGCGGGGGCGCCGAAGCGGCCGGCGGGCCGCGGCGCGGATCCGAACCGGCCCGGCTCCCTGGCCGACGGCATCTATCACGCGCTCCTCACAGGGATCGGGAACGGCACCTACGGACCCGACACGCGGCTACCGAGCGAGCACGACCTCGCGGCGCGCTTCCAGGTCTCGCGTCCGGTGGTCCGGGCGGCCCTCGACCGGCTGCGCCGGGAGGACGCCATCGTCTCGCGGCAGGGGGCGGGCAGCTTCGTGCGGCCGCGGGTGGCGCGTCCGGCCCTCGGCTTCGCCCCGGTGGAGAGCATCGCGGACATCCAGCGCTGCTACGAGTTCCGCCTCACCCTCGAGCCGGATGCTGCCTTTCACGCGGCTCTGCGCCGCGATGCCGACGCCCTCGGCCGGATCGCGGCAGCGCTCGACCGGCTCAGTGTGGCGACCCGGCAGGAGCAGCACCGGGCGGATGCCGATTTCGCATTTCATCACGCGATCGCGGCCGCGTCGAACAACCACTATTACGCGGCTTGCCTGGAGGCGCTGCAACCGCACATCGCCGTGGGCATGACGATCCACGGCCTCGCCCTGCAGGGTCCGCGATCCGGACTGCGCGGCGTGCTGGAGGAGCATCGCGGGATTTTTTCGGCGATCGCGGATCGCGACGCCGAGGCCGCCCGGACCCGCATGGAAGCCCATATCGCCACGTCCCGCGACCGGCTGTTCGAGGGGCGGCTGCTCGATCTTTCCCTCGGCCGGCCTGCCGAACCCGGCCCCGGGAAGCCGCGTGCTTGACCGCGGCGCCGGGGGGTCTGTATGCCTGCCGACAACCTGACAACAAGCTTTCGAGCCGCGGCCTGGCGGAGTGGCCGATGATGGTCCTGCCATGATCCGCTCGACATGACCCGCCTGCGCCTCATCGCCGACGATCTCACCGGCACCCTCGACACGGCCGCGGGCTTTACCGGCCTGTGCGGGTCGATCCCGGTGGCGTGGCCGGAGATCCTGACGGCGGAATCCGCCGGATGCCTGGCGATCGATTCCGGCACCCGTGAGCGATCGGCGGAGGCCGCCGGGCGGATCGTCGGCGCCCTCGCCCCCCGGCTGGTCGGCGCCGGCATCGCCTTCAAGAAGGTCGACAGCCTGCTGCGCGGCCCCTGGGCGGCGGAACTCGCGGCGGTGCTGCGGCACGGCGCCTGGGATCGCTGCGTCGTGGCGCCGGCCTTCCCGTACCAGGGCCGCCGCACGGAGGCCGGATGCCAGCTCGCCCGGCGCGGTGGCGGCTGGGAGCCGGTCTCCGGCGACATCGCCGAGGCCCTGCGGGCCGCCGGACTGCCGGCGCGCCGGGCCAGCGTGGCCGACGGTCCCGTGGCGGGCGTGGCCGTCTACGACGCGGCCAGCGATGCCGATCTCGCCCGGGTGGCCGATCTCGGCGGCGCAGGTCCGGTGCTCTGGTGCGGCAGCGGCGGCCTCGCGGCGGCCCTGGCGCGGGGCGCGGACGCGCCGGGCGACGACCGGCTCGCCGGCCCGGTGCTCGGGCTGTTCGGCTCCGACCGGCCCGAGACCGCCGCGCAGCTCGCGGCCTGCGGCGGCCACCACCTCGTCCTGTCGCCGCAGGACCCGGACCATGCCGGCGCCGTGGCGGCGCGCCTCGACCGGCACGGCGTCGCCCTGGCGAGCCTCGCGCTGCCCGAGGGGATCGCCCGCGAGGCCGCCGCGGCGCGGATCGCCGCGGCCTTCGCGGGCGTGATCGACCGCATCCCGCAGCCCGGGACGCTGCTGGTGGCCGGCGGGGAGACCCTGAAGGCGCTCTGCCTCGCACTGGGTGTCACGCGCCTCGACGTCACCGGGCAGATCACCCCGGGCCTGCCCCGGTCGACCCTGCGGGGCGGCCGCTGGGACGGGCTCGCGGTCGTATCGAAATCCGGCGCCTTCGGAACGGAGGGCGTCTGGCGCGATCTACTTCACGGCAACGGCTTTCCGCCCGAGAGGAGCGACGCGTGACCCCACATCTCGCCATCACCATGGGCGATCCCGCCGGCATCGGCCCGGAGATCATCGTCAAGGCCGCCGCCCGGCTGAAGGAGCGGATCGACGCGGGCGATCTGCGCCTCATGGTCATCGGCAGCGCCCCGGCCCTGCGTCGCGCCGAGGAAGCGCTGGGCCTCCTGCCGGAACGGATCCCGGAGGTTACCGAGGACGGCGACTGGCCGGCCCTGTGCTGCCTCCAGGCGGATGCGGAGGGCGCGCCGATCGAGCCCGGCCGGCTGTCCGCCGATGGTGGGCGCTTCGCCTACAAGGCGATCGAGGCCGGGGTGCGTCTCGCCATGGCCGGAAAGATCGGCGGCATCGTCACGGCGCCGCTCAACAAGGAGGCGCTCAACAAGGCCGGCTACCACTATGCCGGCCACACCGAGATGCTCGCGGAACTGACGGGCGTGCGCGGCTCGGTGATGATGCTCGCCCACGGCAACATGCGGGTCTCCCACGTCACCACCCACGTGGCGCTAGAGGACGTGCCCAAGCGCCTGACCCCGGAGCGGCTGCGCCTCGTCATCGACCTCACCGACAAGGCCCTGAAGGGGCTGGGTCTGGCCAAGCCGAAGATCGCCGTGGCGGCGCTCAACCCCCATGCCGGCGAGGGCGGCCTGTTCGGGCGCCAGGACATCGACGTCAGCACCCCCGTGATCGCGCAGGCCAATGCCGACGGTCTCGACATCCACGGGCCGGTGCCGGGCGATACGGTGTTCGTGAAGCTGCGCGCCGGCCAGTACGACGCGGTGGTCGCGATGTATCACGACCAGGGGCATATCCCGGTGAAGCTCTTGGGCTTCGAGATCGACCCGGCCACGGGGAAGTGGATGGACCTGTCGGGGGTGAACGTCACCCTGGGCCTGCCGATCATCCGGACCTCGGTCGATCACGGCACCGCCTTCGACATCGCCGGAACCGGTATCGCCAATGAGCGCAGCCTGATCGAGGCGATCGAGTTCGCGGAGCGGCTCGCCGCCAATCGCGCGGCGTGAGGCGCGGCGGATGAAGGGCCGGGCGGATCGAAGGGGCCCGGCCTCGATCCGCCCGCATCGTGCCCGACCCTGCGAGACGCCCGTCCGGTCAGGCGTGTTTCACGTGAAACAAATCGGGAACGCGGCCTAGAGCGCGTTGGTCTCCTGCCCCACCGCCTCGCAGGCGAACGGTGACGGCGGCGCCTCGACGCCGCGCCAGCGGCCATAGGTCCAGGGCCGGTACCAGGCGCAACCCTCCGGCAGCCGCTCCGGCACGAGGTCGATCCCATGGGTCCCGAACGGGCCGCAGCGGCAGATCCGGGCGAAGCCCATCCAGCCGCCCGGCCAGAACCCGTGCCGGGCGATCGCCGTGTCGGTGTACTCGGAGCAGCTCGGCCAATGCCGGCACTGGCGGCCGATCAGGCCGGACAGGGTGAGCTGATACAGGCGGATCGCCCCATGGGCGGCGCGCCGGACCATGCCCTCAGGCGGCCTGCCGCTTGGCGGCGATCTGGTCGAGGGCGTCCACCACCGCGTCGAAGGTCAGGAGCGTCGAGGCGTGGCGCGCCTTGAACTCCCGCACCGGCTCCAGCACCGCGAGGTCCGACCACACGCCCTCGGGCGCGGGACCGTTCGCCTTGAGCATCGCCCGCATCGTCTCGCGGACGCCGCGCAGCTCCTCCGCGCTGGCGCCGACCACGTGCCGCCCCATCAGCGACGCGGAGGCCTGACCCAGGGCGCAGGCCCGGACCTCCTGGGCGAAATCCGCCACCCGGCCATCGTCGCCGAGGACGAGATCGACCGTCACGGTCGAGCCGCACAGCCGCGAATGGGCCGTGGCGCTGGCATCCGGGCTCTCGAGCCGGCCGAGCCGCGGGATGTCGGCGGCGAGTTCCAGGATACGGCGGTTGTAGATGTCGTCGAGCATCGGGTCCTCGGCCGGAGGCGCAATGTCCATCGGGACTCTGCCGCGTGCATCGCGCATTGCGCGTTGCCCCGCGAACGATGATATAGGCGCGATACGGTCGCTTCGCGAGGAGGCGGGCCGTCGACCAGGGTCGCGCCCACGGCCACGGTGGTTCCCACGGCCTTTCGTCCATCCCAGGGCGCCGGCTTGAAACCTTTTCGAGCCCGGGATCTTCCCTCGAACGCCCGACGCGATTCCGACGATGTATGCCAAGCCCGACAGCACCCCGATGAAGTCCCGCATCGCGCGGGCCGGAGATGCCATGGATGCCGCGCTCAAATCCTTGTCCTACCAGGGCGACGGCCAGGGTTTCGACCGGAACGGGATCGACCGGCAAGGGCTGAACGGCATGCGCAATGACAATCGGCCGGTGGATGACGGTCGTCCCGTCGAGGTCGCGCCCGAGCCGGCCTCCGCCACCCGCGTCCCGGACGGGATCGAGACCGGCCGCCCGAGCCGCGCCGAGGCCGAGGCCGCCGTGCGCACGCTGCTGCGCTGGGCCGGCGACGATCCGGCCCGCGAGGGCCTGCTCGACACCCCGGCCCGGGTCACCAAGGCCTACGAGCAATTGTTCGGCGGCTACAGCGTCGATGCCGAGAAGCTGCTGGAGCGCGTCTTCGAGGAGGTCGAGGGCTACTCGGACATCGTGCTGGTGCGCGATATTCCGTTCCACTCCCATTGCGAGCACCACATGGTGCCGTTCATGGGGCTCGCCCACATCGCCTATTACCCGACCCGGGGCGTGGTCGGCCTGTCGAAGCTCGCCCGCGTCGTCGACACCTTCGCCCGCCGCCTGCAGACGCAGGAGACGATGACCGCCCAGATCGCCGACGTCATCGAGAGCATCCTCAAGCCCCGCGGCGTCGCCGTGATGGTGGAGGCCGAGCATCTCTGCATGGCGATGCGCGGCGTCCAGAAGGCCGGCGTCTCGACCATCACCAGCCAGTTCCGCGGCGTCTTCAAGGACAATGCCAACGAGCAGGTCCGCTTCCTGACCCTGGTGCGCGGCGGCGCCAAGTAGTCCCAGACGACGTTTCGACCATGACCGCGCGCGACTTCGCCTTCGCTCCCCCCGGCACCCGCGCCGAGGTCGAGGAGGGCCATGCCCTCACGCCCCGATTCGACCGGGACGGTCTCGTCGCCTGCATCGCGGTGGATGCGCGGGACGGGCAGGTGCTGATGCTCGCCCACATGAACGCCGAGTCGCTGGCGCGCACCCTCGAGACCGGCGAGGCGTGGTACTGGTCGCGCTCGCGCCAGGAACTCTGGCACAAGGGGGCGACCAGCGGCCAGATCCAGCGCGTCGTCGAGATGCGCGTCGATTGCGACCAGGACGCCCTGCTGATCCGCGTCGAGGTCGGCGGCGATGGCGGCTGCTGCCACACCGGGCGGCGGGACTGCTTCTACCGCAGCGTCGTCCGGGAGGCGGACGGCCAGGTCGTCCTGAAGGCCGCCGGGCGATGAACCGCCCTCTTGCCACACGCTGGCAAGACGAGTCCGCCGATCCGCATTTCCTTCCCGGCACCGTGGAGCCGGTCCGGCCGCCGCCGAGCGCCGGTCCGCGGATCGGACTCGCGCTCGGCGGCGGCTCGGCCCGCGGCTGGGCACATATCGGCGTGCTGCGCGCCCTGGAGGAGGCCGGGATCCATCCGACCGTGGTGGCGGGCTGCTCGATCGGTGCGGTGGTCGGCGCCTGCTACGCCGCGGGACGGCTCGACCGGCTGGAGACGTTCGCCCGGGCGCTGACCCGGCGCCGGGTCGTCGGGCTCATCGATCCGCGCCTGCCCGGCTCCGGCCTGATCGCCGGCAACCGCCTGCGCCAGCGGCTCTTCGCCGACCTCGGCACGCGCCGGATCGAGGATCTGCCCATCCGCTTCGGCTGCGTCGCCACCGAGTACGGCACCGGTCACGAGGTGAGCCTCACCGAGGGGCCGGCGGTGGAAGCGGTGCGCGCCTCCTACGCGATCCCCGGCCTGTTCCCGCCGGTGACCCATGCAGGCCGGGTGCTGATGGACGGGACCCTGGTCAACCCGGTCCCTGTGGGGCTGGCCCGCACCCTCGGGGCCGATCTCGTGCTCTGCGTGAACCTCAACGGCGATACCGGGGGGCCGGTGGTGCACGAGGTACCGGCGCCGGTGCCGCGTCGCAGCTTCCTGCAGGTGATGCGCGGGCGCCTGCCGGGCTTCGAGGGTGCGGAGCCCGAAATTCCCGTCCCCGGCATCGCCCGGGTGGTGCTCGGCGCCTTCAACATCACGCAGGACCGGATCTCCCGGGCGCGGCTGGAGCGGGACCCGCCGGATGTCGCCATTGGCCCGGATGTCGGCGCCTTCGGCCTGTTCGACTTCCACAAGGCCGCCGAGGGAATCGCCATCGGCTACCGGGCCGCCCGGGCGGCCCTGCCCCGGATCCGCGCCGTGGTCGAGGGCGCGGCCGCGCGGGCGTGACGGATTCGGGGATCGCACGGCCGGATTGAGGGCTCCTTCGAAGCCTCCGCTGCGCCCCGGCAGTTCAGGATGCGGATGCGGGCCGGCGGTTTCCGGGCCGAGACCCTGCCGGGCTTCGGTCCCACCCGTCATCCGGCTGTCGCGACCGCCTGCGATGGGCGCCGTGCATGCTGGAGGACCTCCAATGTATACCAGTCGCCGTCAGATCCTGCTGTCCGGAGGCGCGGGCCTCGTCGGGCTGGCTTCCGGCCTCGCGCGTCCGGGGCTGAGCCGCGCCGCCGACCGGCCGCTCCTGAGCCACGGCCTCCAGTCGGGCGATGTCGGCACCGACTCGGCCATGGTCTGGGCCCGGTCCGATCGGCCGGCCCGGGCGATCATCGAGTGGGCGACCACCGAGAGCTTTTCCGATATCCGCGGCGGCGTGTTCGCCGACGCCCTGCCGGAGACCGACGGCACCGTGAAGGTGGCGCTGACCGGGCTGCCGGCCGGCCAGGACGTGTTCTACCGGGTCCGGCTCCAGGACATCGCCGCGCCCGCGATCGTGGGCCCGAGCCAGGTCGGACGGTTCCGCACCGCGCCGGCGGACAGGCGCTCCGTGTCGTTCTGCTGGTCGGGCGACACGGCGGGCCAGGGCTGGGGCATCGACGAGGCCCGCGGCGGCATGACGATCTACGCGGCCATCCTCAAGAACCGGCCGGACTTCTTCATCCATTCCGGCGACACGATCTACGCCGACGGGCCGATCCAGTCCGAGGTGAAGCTCCCCGACGGCAGCCTCTGGCGCAACCGGGTCACCGAAGAGGTGGCCAAGCCCGCCGAGACGCTCGCGGAGTTCCGGGGCCGGCACAAGTACAACCTCACCGACCGGAACGTGCTGGCGATGAACGCCGCCGTGCCGATCCTGGCGCAGTGGGACGACCACGAGGTCACCAACAACTGGTGGCCGGGCGAGCCCCTCACCCGGGCCGAGCACCTCAAGAAGAAATACGCCGACCCGAATGTGCTGGCCCTGCAGCTGCGGGCCGCCAAGGCCTTCCACGAATACATGCCGATGCGCTTCGAGCCGTCCGAGCCCGGCCGGGTCTATCGCAAGATCGGCTACGGCCCGCTGGTCGACGTGTTCATGCTCGACATGCGCTCCTACCGCGGCCCGAACGGCGAGAACCGGCAGACGGAATACGGGCCCGATTCCCACTTCCTCGGGCCGCAGCAGATCGCGTGGCTGAAGCGGGCGCTGCTCGAGTCCCGCGCCACCTGGAAGGTGATCGCCGCCGACATGCCGCTCGGCCTCGTGGTGACCTACGACGGCGACCGCAATTTCGGCTCGGAGGCTGTGGCGCAGGGCGACGGGCCGCCGCTCGGCCGCGAGCTGGAGATCGCCGACCTGCTGCGCTTCATCAAGAGCGCGGGGATCCGCAACACGGTGTGGCTCACGGCCGACGTGCACTACACGGCCGCCCATTACTACGACCCCAACAAGGCGCAGTTCCAGGATTTCGACCCGTTCTGGGAATTCGTCTCCGGGCCGCTGCACGCGGGCACATTCGGGCCGAACGCGCTCGACGACACGTTCGGGCCGCAGCTGCGCTTCGTGAAGGCGCCCGACAAGGGCCAGGTGAACCTGTCCCCGGCCGCCGGCTACCAGTTCTTCGGTCACGTGGCGGTGGACGGCGCCACCGAGCAGATGACGGTGACCCTCAAGGACGCCACCGACACCGACCTCTGGCACGTCACGCTCGATCCCGTGAAGGCGTGAGACGGACCGCGGGTGATACCGGCTTGAGCTGTCGGCCCCCTCGTCCCTCGACGCGCAGGAGCGCGGGTCCCCTCTCCCGTGCGGGAGAGGGAGCGCGTCGCGCTCCGGCACCGGCCGCCTGTCCTGAACCGGTGAAGCCCGAAGCCGGAGGGCGAGAGAAACGTGCGGCTTCGCGCCCCTACGCCATCGTGATGTAGTCGCGCAGGGCCTGATGCTCGGCCTCGACGGTGGCGATCTTGCGCGCCACCACGTCGCCGATCGAGACCAGGCCGATCAGCCGCCCATCCTCGCAGACCGGCACGTGGCGGAAGCGCCCGTCGGTCATCAGCGCCATGACCTCCTCGATCGTGGCGCTCCGGCCGCAGGTCGTGACCGTGCTGGTCATGTGGGCCGAGACCGGCGCGTCGAAGGCCGAGCCCCCGTGCCGCGCGAGCGCCCGCATGATGTCGCGCTCGGAGATGATACCTGCCACCGTCCCGTCGGCGTGGGCGACCACCAGGGCGCCGATCCGCTTGTCGGCAAGGATCTGGATCACCTCGTCGAGGCTTCTGTCAGGGCTCACCGTGACGACGGAGCTGCCCTTCTCGGCGAGGATGCGTGCGACGGTCATGGCTCTCTCCCTTGTGACGCGTCCGGTACGCCGTCAGCCCGCGGCGCCCTTGTTGCGCTGTCGTCCGGGTGGGCCCCGGCTCGTTCACATTGTGGCGAGTGTGTGACCGATCCGGCCCGTTGGCAAGGTGCTCAGTGCCGGCGCGGCTCCCGGGGGTCCACGAGGGGGAACAGGAAGAAGCCCGCGATGAAGCCGCCCAGATGCGCGTCCCAGGCGATCGCGGCGTTCTCCCCGACCAGCGGCATGCTGACGAGGCCGAACAGCAGGTTGGTCAGGAGCCAGATCGCCAGGAACGACACCGCCGTCCGGTTGCGCAGCAATTCCGGGATCGTCTCGGCCGGTCGGGGCGGCGGCAGCTGCCAGGCCGGCGCGCCGTAGCCGGAGACCGGCGGCTGGAACACGAAACGGGCGGCGGCCGCCATCAGGGCCGAGATCCCCGCCGAGGCGCCGACCAGCGGCCCGGCGCTCAAGGGATCGACCAGAATGTGGAGCAGGCCGCCGGCCGCCGTGCCGGCCAGCGCGAGCACGCACCAGCGCAGGGCGCCGCAGCGCCGCGCCACCGGCGCGCCGAAGGCCGCGAGCCAGACGCTGTTGAAGATCACGTGCATCCACGAGCCGTGCAGCAGCGCGTAGGTGACGAGCGTCCAGGGCAGGAGCGCGTGCTCGCCCGCGATGTAGCGGGCGAAGGCCTCGCGGGCCGCCTCCAGGCCAGGATCGCCGGTACCGCCGGCCGCGCGGATCACCTCGGAGGCCTGGCCGGGATCGAACCAGAGGGTCCAGCGCGCCGGCACCAGCGCGAGATCTAGGACGAGGCGGATGTCCCAGGTATCCGGCAGCAGGAACTCGCGGACCGCCTGGATCGCCAGGAGCAGCCCGATTGCGACGGTGACGATCCCCGGCATGTTGAACACGGGCACGCGGCTCTGCCGCGGGAAGTCGGGGGAGGCATCCATCGCGGCACCATGTCGGGGCGCGGGGCGCCTGGGCAAGCCCCGGCGACGTATTGAAGCTCGCGAATACCGGCCGGATCCCGGACCATGACACCGCATCGATCCGTCTTCCGGCCGGATCCGCCCCGGACGACCGAGGCGCGCCGAGGAGGATGCGACCGGGGTGCGACGATTGTGTCGCCGGCCCCGACGCGCTACCCCCCCCGCACGGTGCGTCGCCGGCGGGCCCGGCGCCGTACGGGTGCGGGCGGCCGGCACGGCCCGTGCGCCCAGACGCGGTGAACGCCCGGATCGGCCGGTCACACCCGCGCGGATGTGCCAGATTGATCCGGGGATGAACCACAGGCGTTGAGAATCGGGACACCGATGAAGCATCCCACCAGCCGCATGCTCCATGCCTACTGGGAGCGCCTGCGCGGAGAGCGGGCCGCGCCGGAGCGCGCCGAGATCGAGCCGGGCGAGATCCGGCACCTTCTCGCCGACAGCCTGATCCTGGAACTCGACATGCCGAGTCGCTCCGCGAGCATCCGGCTCGCCGGGACGCGGGTCTGCGCCCTGTACGGCCGCGAACTGAAGGGCGAGCCCTTCGCCCGGCTATGGGGCTCCCGCGCGCCGGACCCCTGGCGGATCGTCGAGATCGTCGCCAGCGACACCCTCGGCGTCGTGGCGGGCCTGCGCGGCACCAACGCCGAAGGCGAGGCGGCGGATCTCGAACTCCTGCTCCTGCCGCTCCGTCATCGCGGCCGGACGCAGGTCCGCGCCCTCGGAACCCTGAGCCTCGACGGCGCCCCGCACTGGCTCGGCCTGCGCCCGCTGGTGGAGGCCGAGACCACCTCCCTGCGCATCCTTCCCAGCCGCCGCCCGGAGGCGGGACCGCCCGCCCGCGCGGCCGTCCGGACGAGCGCCGGCTATCCCGGTCCGGTGCGCCACGGCCACCTCCTCGTCCATGCCGGCGGACGCGCCTGAAGACTGTATTCATCCAATCTTACGCCCGGATTGCGCCGGCCCATTCGATCGCAGCGCCGCGCGCGCGAGAAGATCTTCGGCGTGCAAGTCGATCGCGCAAGTCGAACGCGCAAGTCGATCGCGCCGGGCGCAGCGCTCCGCGCGCGTGAATGTTTCAGCAGCGCCGCTCCACGCGGACGCCGGAAAAGGGTTTCGTAACAGTCCGCGCCTAGTCTGCACCGGCCCTCATGCCGGCGCAGGACTATTCTCGGAATGATCGCGGTCGAGGCCACCGCCGGAACAGATCGACGCGCGGTGCCCCCCGAGCCGGCGCGTGGCGCGGCCGACCAGCGCCGGCACCAGCGCGTCCGGGTCGCCGTGCTCGGCCGCTACATGCTGGCCGACCGGCGGGAATATCCCTGCCAGACGGTGGACATGTCGCCGGGCGGCGTGCGGCTGACCTGCGCGGTTCCGGGCGCAGTCGGCGAGCGGGTGGTGCTGTATCTGGAGCATATCGGCCGGATCGAGGGCGTGATCGCCCGCATCTGCACGGACGGTTTCGCGGTCCAGCTCAACGCCACGCCGCGCAAGCGCGACAAGCTCGCCTCCCAGCTCACATGGCTGGCGAACCGGGAGATGCTGGGCCTGCCGGAGGGTCGCTCGCACGAGCGCCTCGTGCCGACCAGCACGGCGGTGATCCTGCGCCTCGAGGGCGGCCGCGAGATCAAGGCCCGCATCATCGACATCTCGATGTCGGGCGTGGCGATTTCCTGCCCGGTGCCGCTGGCCCTCGGCGCCGCCGTCACGGTCGGCAGCACGCCCGGGCGGCTGGTGCGCTACTTCGAGGGCGGCTTCGGCGTGCAGTTCCTGCTGCCGCTCTCCCCCGACCGCTTCCATGCCGGGATGACGCTGTAGCGCGTCCCCGCCCCGATCCTGCCCCGGTCAGATCTTCCTGGCGAGCTGCGCGGCGACCTCGTCGGCCGGCCGGGTCAGGTCGAGGGCGCCGAGGAAGCGGTTCTGCGCGTCCATGACGTAGACCAGGGCGGTGTGCTCCATCGTGTAGTCGCCGTCCTTGGCCGGCACCTTGCGGGCATAGGCGCGATACGCCTTCTCGGTGGCGGTGACCTGCTCTTGGCTGCCGGTGAGGCCGGTGATGCGCGGGTCGAAGCTCGACAGGTAGGTCTTCAGGCTCGCCGGGTCGTCGCGCTCGGGATCCACCGTGATGAAGGCGACCCGCATCGCCTGGCCCTTCGGCCCCAGGGCGGCCAGCACGTCGGAGATCTGCTGCAGGGTGGTCGGGCACACGTCCGGGCAATGGGTGAAGCCGAAGAACACGAGATGCGTCGCGCCGGCGAAATCGCGCTCGGTGACGGTGCGTCCGTCCTGATTCACGAGGGTGAACGGGCCGCCGACTCCGGGCACGCCCACCGGCGCCCTGTCGGGCAGGAACGCGAACACCGCCGCCCCGGTGAGGCCGATCAGGCCGAGGCAGAAGGCGAGGAGTGGGACGAGGGCGCGGCGCATGGAACGGATTCCGACCTCCGGGGAGGCCGGCACAGCACACAACCGCGCGCGGTGGCAAGCCGGCGCGGTGCCGCCGGCCGCCCGGCGCCGCACCGCCCGACCCCGTCAGGGCTTCGGCGCCGGCTCCCCAGCCGGGCTCGCCGGGGCGGCGCCCTTCGGCGGCTCCTTGCCGAGATAGACGTATTCCGGTGCCGCGCGGAGCTGGTCCTTGGTCGTGTCGATCCGCGCCTGGAGGGTCTTGCCGTCGGTGCGGTCGAGCTTGAGCACGGACGGATCGACCGCGACGTATTTCGAGCCGATCCCCAGGAAGCCGCCGACCCCGATGATCCAGGCCTTCACGGCGCCCTTCTGGTCGAGGACGAAGTCGGCGATCTGGCCGATCGCCTCGTTGGCGCCGTTGACGACGCTGGAGCCGATCAGCTTGCTGGCGACCATGTCGTCGGGGGTCTGGGCCACGAAGGTCGGGCGCAGGTTGTCGGCCATCGTGGCGGGCGCGCCCGGGACCGGGGTCGCGGCGCTGCCGCCGTCCGGCTTGGCGCCGTCGGTCTGCGCCGAGGCGGTGGCGAGGCCGGCCAGCAGGAGGGCCGAGGCGAGGAGCGGGGTGCGCATCGGAGCAGGTCTTTCAGACGGGGCCGAACATCGGGGTGGCGCCGCCTCAAGGTTCTGGCGGGGCTTAAGTTCCGCGCGGTCTCGGCATCGGCCGGGGCCGCCCCGGCGGTTTGCCGGCTGTGTGTCGCCGCCTGCCTTTGACGGCGCGGCATCGGCCCCGCACAAGGTCGGCGCCATGCTCCGCCTCGCCCTCTACCAACCCGACATTCCCCAGAACACCGGCACGATGCTGCGCATGGCCGCCTGCCTCGGGCTGGCGGTGGAGATCGTGGAGCCCGCGGGCTTCGACGTCTCGGATCGGCACCTGCGCCGCTCGGGCCTCGACTATCTCGACCACGTGGCGATCACCCGGCACCGCTCCTTCGCGGCCTTCGCGGCGTGGCGGGCCGAGGCCGGGATCCGGCTCGTCCTCGCCACCACGGCGGGCGCCCTGCCCTACACGGATTTCGCCTTCCGCCCGGACGATTGCCTGATGGTCGGGCGCGAATCCGCCGGCGTGCCGGAGGCGGTGCACGCGGCCGCCGATGCCCGGATCGTGGTGCCGATCCGGTCGGGCCTGCGCTCGCTCAACGTCGCGGTCGCGGCCGCGATGATCGCCGGCGAGGCCCTGCGGCAGACGGGCTGACCGTCGCCGATGGACAGCGAGCCCGATGACGGCTTCCCGCCGTCTTTGCGCGCGGAGCGAAGCAATTCAGGGCCGCGCGCCCTCCGTGACCGGGGCGCGGACTGGCTTGCTTCGCTCCGCTCGCAAAGACGGACGTCGCAACGGATCCCGTTCCGCCGGCTTGGTAGACGAGGTCTACCTTCCGACCGGAGAGACGCGCCGCCGCATGGACGACACCGCCTTCAAGCCTTCCCGGCGCCACGCCGATCTCGGGCCTGCCTTCTTCGATCCGGTCACGCCGGCCCGGTTCCCGCAGACGATCCTGCGCTACCGCAATCAGACCTGGGCGGAACGGATCGGCCTGGGAGACCTCTCGGAGGCGGCGTGGATCGCCCATTTCGGCCGGTTCGAGCCGCTGCCCGGCAGCTTCGAGACGCCGCTCGCCCTGCGCTATCACGGCCACCAGTTCCGCTCCTACAATCCGGAACTCGGCGACGGCCGCGGCTTCCTGTTCGCGCAGGTCCACGACCGCCTGGACGGGCGCCTCCTCGACCTCGGCACCAAGGGCAGCGGCACCACGCCCTGGTCGCGCGGCGCCGACGGGCGGCTCACCCTCAAGGGCGGCGTGCGCGAGGTGCTGGCGACCGCGCTCCTGGAGGCGCAGGGCGTCACCACCTCGAAGAGCTTCAGCCTCATCGAGACCGGCGAGGATCTCGTGCGCGGCGACGAGCCATCGCCGGCCCGCTCCGCCGTGCTGGTGCGCCTGTCCCACGGTCATATCCGCATCGGCAGCTTCCAGCGCTTCCTGGCGCTCGGCGAGCCGGACAACATCGCACGGCTGCTCGACCACACGATCGAGACCCACAGGCCGGATCTCTGGCGCGACAGCCTGGAGGATCGGGGCGTCGCCTTCCTGGAGGACGTGGTCGCCCGGGTCGCCCGGATGGGCGCGCAATGGGCGGCGGCCGGCTTCGTCCACGGCGTGCTCAACAGCGACAACGTCAACGTCACCGGCGAGAGCTTCGATTACGGACCCTGGCGCTTCCTGCCGCACTTCGACCCGAACTTCACCGCGGCCTATTTCGACGAGACCGGGCTCTACAGTTTCGGACGCCAGCCGGAGGCGCTGTTCTGGAACCTCGCCCGGCTGGCCGATTGCCTGCTGACGCTGGCGCCCCAGGCGCGCCTGGAAGCCGCCCTCGCCGGCTTCGGGCCGGCCCTGCAGGAGGCGTTCGCCGAGGCCCTGTTCCGCCGGCTCGGCCTCGCCGCGGCGCCGCGGCCGGAGACCGACCGGCTGGTGTCGGCGGTCTGGCGGTTCCTCGCCGAGACGCGCGCGCCCTTCGAGCGATTCTTCTTCGACTGGTACGGGGGCCTCGCGAGCGCCGGGCGGGCGGAGGCCGGCCCGGCCGCCGCGTCGTACCGCTCCGAGGACTTCGCGCCGGTGCGGGCCGCGCTGGAGCCGCTCGCACCCGCCCCGGGCGCGCGGCTCGACCATCCCTATTTCGCGGGGGCGCCCTGCACGCTCCTGATCGACGAGGTGGAGGCGTTGTGGGCGCCGATCGCCGCAGCGGATGACTGGTCCCTGTTCGAGGCCAAGCTCGCCGGGGTCGCCCGGATGGCCGAGGCCTGCGGGACGACGCCCGCCTCGGCCTGAGCGGCCTCCTCGGCCAGCCGCTGCCGCTCCTCGGCATAGCCCCCCGCGATGGCGAGATCGACCAGCCGCCGCGTCAGCCGGAAGGCCAGCCAGAACAGGGCGAGGCAGAGAAGGGTCGCGGCGGCGGCCTTGAGCGGGTCCAACGGGTTCTCCGGTGATCTCTCCTCGGGTGGAGCGGCTCTCTTAGAGCCGAGGCCGGGCGTGGGGCAATCGGACTTGGTGCCGAGGACGGTGCCATCCGGCGGCGCCGCGATCGGGCGCGTGGAACATCCCCGAATCGCTTCGCTCCGTCTGCCATGGCGAGGTCGATGGGCTGAAGGCCGCAATCCGGACCGACACAGGACCGGAACATGCTATGGCGCCCGCCGGCCGGATCCCGATATCCGACCCTGTAAGCCCCTCGATCAGGCGGATTCCCTTGCGCGAGACCTTCCATATCGAAGTCCTCGGACCTGAGCCGAACGAGATCCAGACGCGGATCTCCGTGCGGGTCGGCAGCCTGGAGAGCGCGCAGGAGCGGGCTCTGCGCCTGTTCGCCCGCGCCCGGGTGCCGCAGCGCTCGGGCGAGCCGGCCGAGGCCGTCCGGGTGATCGACGGCGCCGGCCGCGAGGTGTTCTATCGCACGCGCTTCGACGCCGGGGATTGAGGCGTCCGGAATCCGCCGATGCGCGCAGCCCTGATCCTGCCGGTTCTGCTCCTCGCAGCCTGCGCGCTGTTCCTGCGCAGCTACACCCTGCCGCCGGCCCCCGACCGCCGGGGCGGCACCACGCTCCTGCTGACCTGGCCGAACCGCCCGGCCTTCGGCAGCCCCCGGGCCGATTGCCTCGGCGGCCCGCCGGACGGGCCGGTCCTGCCCTGCCTGATCGCCTCCGTCGGCCGGGCGCGCGACGACGGGTACACGCTGCTGCAGCTGCCGTTCTGCGCGGCCTGCTACGCCCTGTCCGGGCGGATCGCGGTCATGGGCCGCGACCCGGCGGCGACGCGAGCGCGGCTGGAGCAGATCGCCCGCTTCGGATGGTGAGACGCGCCCGGGCGACGCGCTCGCGGGCGCGCTCCAGGGCCCGGGCGACCGGGAACAGGGGATCGCGCCCCGCCTCCACCAGGAGATGGGCGATCGGGCGGCGCTCCGTCCAGAAGGTGGTTCCGAGGGCGAAGCCCGGGGGGGCGCAGGAATCGATCCGGTCGATCGGCGCGTCGCCGGCGGCCAGGGCCTCGGTCAGCCGGTGGACGAGCTGAACGCCCGGCGCCGTCTCGGGCCGGGTCTCGTCGTTGGCGATCTTCAGCACCCAGGCCTCCCGGCCGGTGACCGGAAGGATCAGGGAGGCCAGGAGGTATTCCCCCCGGCGCAGGCGCGCGATCCGCACGCCGTCCGCGGCGCCGAGATCGGCCAGGGCGGTGCGCAGGAACGCGATTTCCGCCGGCCGCTGCACCAGGCTCGTACCGGCCTGGCCCTTCCAGCCGGCGGCTTCGAGGGCGATGTGGGCGTCGAGGGCGGAGCCGAGGGACTCGGGTGCCGCGAGGATCTCGAAGGTCACGGGCCCTGCCGCCTCCAGGCGCGCGCGGGCGCGGCGCAGCTTGCGCCGGCGCTGGCCGGAGAGGTGCCCGAGATAGGTGGCCCGCGCCTCCGGCCCGAGCCCGGTCAGGTCGAGCAGGCCCCGGTCATGCGGCCAGTAGGCGGCGCGGCGTCCGCCACAGGCCGTCAGGAGGTCCGGCAGGGGGCCGTCGGCGGGGGCGTTCGGCAGGAGGAGGCGCGGCGGCAGGCCGAGCGCGCCCGGCGCGGCGAGGAGCCCCGCCAGCGCGGCCTCCGGCGCGGCGCCGTCGAGAAGCGGCGCGCCGAACGGGCTGTAGCCGTGGGTCCAGCCCATGAGCAGCGGCAGCGGCACGCCCCAGCGGCGCCGCGATGGCCGGAACGGCCAGGCGGCGCCGAGCCGGGCCCCCGGCGCCTCAGGCGGCCGGTCGGCGACGAGGAGGAGGCGGACGCCCGCCCCGAAGGCGTCGCGGGCAGCCAGGGCGTAGCCCGCCTCGTAGAACGGGTTCCGGATCAGGGCGGCCGCGCCCAAGGCCCTCCAGGCCGGGATCCAGGGGGCTCCGGGATCGAGGGGCCGGATCGCCGCCACGAAGCCCCCCGGTAGCGCGACGGTGTCTGCCATGGCGGGACCGTCAGGCCGCGAGCCGGTCGCGGATCGCGCCGGCGAAGCCGAGCACGTCGTAGCGCCATGCGGTCACGCCGGCGGCGACGGCGAGCAGGACCAGCCGCAGGGCCTGCCCCGGCGGCATCAGCCCGCCGGGTACCAGGGCGATCCCGGCATTCACCGCGCCGCAGGCCAGCGCGATCCCGGCGATGCCGGCCATGTCGGCGAGGGGCAGCGGCATCGCCGTGCCGGCCCGGCGGGCGCCCAGCACCAGCACGAGGCAGGCCGCGCTCTGGCCGCCCGCGAAGGCCAGGGCCGCCCCGGCGGCGCCGAAGCGCGGGATCAGCAGGAGCGACAGCGCGGCGACGGCGGCGAGGGTCGCGAAGGCGGCGGCCGCCTCCAGGCCGCTGGATCGGGTGAAGTAGATCACCTGCCCGAAATAATAGGCGCGGAACATCATCAGGATGGAGGCCAGGATCAGCACCGGGGCGAGTGCCCGCGCCTCCGCCCGGTAGGCGGGCCCGAGCAGCACCGCGACGACCAGATCGTCGAAGCACAGGAAGAACACCGCCCCGAAGGCCGCGATCAGCGTCATGGCCCGGGCGGCGTCGCCCAGAACCCCGGAGGCCGCCGCCATCCCGCCGACCCGCGCCTCGCGCTTGGCGATCGAGATCAGCGACAGGGCGATCGCCTCGCCGAACACGATGAAGCTCTGCTTCAGGAAGTCGGCCAGCGCCCCGTAGGCGCCGAGCCCCGCCGGCCCCACCGTCTTGGCGATGATCAGTCGGTCGAGGCTCTGGGCGAGCGCCGCCGTCCCGAAGGACAGGACCAGCGGCCAGCCATAGGCGAACAGCCGCAGGGCCTCGGCCCGGCTGCCGCGACCGGGCATCATCGGGGCGATCGTGGCGGCGGCCGGGAGCGAGGCCAGGGCATTCGCGGCCGCCACCGCGAAGGCGAGATGCAGCGGATCCTGCGAGAGATGCAGCGCCAGACTACCGAGGGCGAGGATCAGGACCGCCCGGCTCATCACCGAGGCCGCCACCGCCCCGGCCCGCAGGCGCGTCCGGGCGATCTCGGTGGAGCCCTCGAACAGGGTGGTCCCGAAGGCGAGCGCCAGGATCGCGGCGGCCATGCGGGCCGGCATCAGCCCGAGGGCGGCGGCCAGCGCGCTGCCGAGCCCGGCGAGGAGCAGCGTGCCGCCGAGGATTCGCACCACGGTGCCGACCTGCGCGGGCTCCCGCGCCTCGTCGTAGAGGGCGAAGAACGCGAATTTCGGCCACTGGCAGGTCGCGCCGTAGAGCACCAGCGCCCAGGACAGGACGTACAGGTAGGTGCCGTAGCTCTCCACTGGCGCGAGCCGCGTGAACACCGCTACGGAGGCCATGTTCAGGGCGGCCGCGAAGCCCCGCGAGCCGACATAGATCAGGCTGTGCCGGGCGATCATGTCCTAGAACCGGTCACACGCACCACGACCTCGCACCACGCTGGGACAGACCGGCCTCGTGGCGGGAGGTAACGCAGGGACGGCACGCATGACAGCCCGGGCGGTGCAGGCGGCGTGCCGCCGGGCCGCCGGTCAGCCCTCGCCCCGCTTCCGGATCAGCGACGTGCCGGTCATCTCGGCCGGCTGGTCCAGTCCCATCAGGGCGAGGAGCGTCGGCGCCACATCCGCCAGGCGGCCGTCGGCCAGGGACACACCGTCGACGCCGACGAGCATGACGGGCACCGGGTTAAGGGTGTGGGCGGTGTGGGGCTCGCCAGTCTCGGGATTGCGCATCATCTCGCAATTGCCGTGGTCGGCGGTCACCAGCAGCGCCCCGCCCTGCGCCGTCACCGCCTCGACAACCCGGCCGAGACAGGCATCGACGGTCTCCACCGCCGTCACGGCGGCCGCGAGGCTTCCGGTATGGCCGACCATGTCGGGGTTGGCGAAGTTCAGGATGATGAGGTCGTAGCGGCCGGAGCCGATCGCCTCAACGGCGCGGTCGGTAAGTTCCTGTGCCGACATCTCCGGCTGAAGGTCGTAGGTCGCGACCTTCGGCGAGGGCACGAGGACGGCGTCCTGCCCCGCGAAGGGCTCCTCGCGGCCGCCATTCATGAAGTAGGTGACGTGCGGGTACTTCTCGGTCTCGGCCATGCGCAGCTGGGCGCGGCCGGCCCGAGCCACGGTCTCGCCGAGGCCGTTGGGCAGGTCGAGAGGCCCGAACAGGGTCGCGGCGAAGGCATCGATCTCGACGCTGTACTGGACGATCCCGAGGGCGGCGGCAAAGCGGATCGTCCGCGGGCGGTCGAAGCCCGCAAAGGCCGGGTCGAGGAGCGCCTCCAGGATCTGCCGGGTCCGGTCGGCGCGGAAGTTGAAGCTCAGGATGCCGTCGCCGTCGTGCATGCCGGCATAGTCGCCGATGATGGCGGGCCGCATGAACTCGTCGGACACGTCCTGCGCGTAGGACGCGGCGACCGCCTGCCCGGCCCGCTCGAACCGGGTCCCCCGCGCCTCGGTGAGGGCGTCATAGGCCGTCTGCACCCGCTCCCAGCGCCGGTCGCGGTCCATCCCGAAATAGCGACCGCACAGGGTGGCGATGCGGGCGCCCTTCGGGAGGGTCGCCTCGACGTCGGCGATGCAGGTGGCGGCGGAGCGGGGCGGCATGTCGCGCCCGTCGGTGAAGCCGTGGAGCCGGACCGGGATGCCGGCCGTCGTCAGCACGCGCGCCAGCGCAACAGCGTGGTCTTGGTGCGCGTGGACGCCGCCGGGCGACAGAAGGCCGACGAGGTGGCAGGTGCCGCCCGACGCGCGCAGCGCCTCGATGAACCGGGTCAGGGCCGGGTTCCGGGCGAGGGAGCCGTCAGCGACCGCGGCATCGATCCGCGGCAGGTCCTGCAGGACCACCCGGCCCGCCCCGATATTGAGGTGGCCGACCTCGGAATTGCCCATCTGCCCCTTGGGCAGGCCGACATCGGCGCCGAAGGTCTTCAGCCGCGCCCGGGGGCGCTCCCGCATCAGCGCGTCGAAGACCGGGGTCTTGGCCTGATGGACGGCGTTGTCGGCCACCTCGTCCCGCAGACCCCAGCCGTCGAGGATCACGAGCATCACGGGACGCGGTGTACTGTCGGGCACGGTCACAACTCTCCTGGGCTGCCACGCGCGGCGCGCGGCCGGTCTCCGAGCCCTGTGCGGCCGGATCGTTGCGCGTTTCGATAATCGCCTTGGCCACACGAGACCACCGCCCTGAAGGACCAATGGGCGACGGATGCGAGAGAGCGTTGGGCTTCTGACATGCCTGGGCCGCGCCCCGCTCATTGCCGAGGGCGCGGCCGACCGGGCTTCTACCTGTCAATTGACGCGGGCCGCGTCGGATCCCGGCGGGACGCCGAGGAGGGGCCGCTTTCGGCGTAGGGCGGCCCGGAGCAGGGTTCTCCGGTAGCCCGGATAAGACAGGAACCCCGCCGCCCAAGACAAGTGCATGGTCACGGCCGCCGGGCCGCTCATGACAAGGATGGGTTCCCGCGCCTTGAGCGCGAGGGCGAGGCCGCTCAGGGTGCAGCCTCCGGCATAGACCAGCAGGGGGATCAGCAATGTGGGCACCAGGGCCGCGAGGGGCAGGGCCGCGCCGGCGTAGAGCAGGACCAGGGCCGGCAAGATCTGTCGCGGGCGCGGCAGGCTGGCGTGCTTCTCAAGAGTCCGCGCGCAGCCACGCCCGTATTGGAGGTACTGCCGCGCGAGGCTGACGAGGCACGCGCGCGGGAAGTAAGTGATCGCGAGTTCGGCGGCGAGATAAATCCGCCCGCCCGCCGCGCAGAGCCGCCGGTCAAGTTCGGCATCCTCGTTGTGGGTGAAAGTCTCGTCGTAGCCGCCCACCCGCAGGAACTCGCGCCGGTCGAAGGCCGCGTGGTGACCGTGGGCGACGTAGCCTGAGATGCCGCCCTGACGGTGGGCCGCGCCGCCGTTGCCGAGCCGGCTGTTCTGCGCGGCTGCGATGGCCCGCTGCAGCGGCGTCACCCCGACGGTCCGGAGCGGTACGACCACCGAGGCGGCGTCCCACAGGCGCATGGTGCGGATGAGATTCTGTACGAACCCCTGGGGATAGATGGCATGGCAATCGGCGCGGACGAGGTAGATGGAGGCCGGATGCGCCAGCCGTGCGGCGAGGTTGATGGCTGCGGCCTGGATGCGGCGCTCGTTGTGGATGAGCCGGATGCGTGGATCCCGGGCGCTCAGGGCGGCGACGATCGCGCAGGTCTGGTCGCGGCTGCCGCCGTCCAGCACCAGCAGCTCACAGGCGACCGCATCCCGATCAGGTAGCACTGACGCGATGGCGTCGGCGATGTGAGCGGCCTCGTTCAGGGCCGGCATGGCGATCGTCACGAGCGGAGCGCCGGCGGCGCTCACGGGGTCCTGCATGGCGGTTCTCCCGAAACCTGGACCCGGTCGCCTGCGGATTGGAGCCGGCGGTCCTGGGCGGAAGCGGAAGCCGAAAGCGGCCTGCGTCCGAGGTCTCATTTGCGGTGATTGGCAGCGATTACCGTTGCTGATCACAACCACCACTTCAGTCGGCAGCACTGATACGGCGAAAGTTGTAATTCTGAACGCCTCTGGGCGATGATAGCCCGTTTCGGCGGGACGGCCGGCCGGCTCACAGGCCGATTCGAACCAGATCCCGCGAGCTGGACCACCGGCTCAGAGCGTCATGCGGGACGACCTCGAATGATGAAATCTTTGAATGCGATTGGCCTCGGCTCGTCAGAATGCGGGTTGACGGAACGGCGGACCGATCCGTCAACGATGCGGGTCACTGAGATCGCGCCAGACGACCGAGTCGTCGCCTTCGATGCAGCGGGCTTGGCGCAGTACAAGGGTCTCTTGCGCGTCCTGATCCTGCGTGACCTGAAAGTCCTCTATCGGCAAACCGCCCTCGGCGCCTGCTGGGCGATTGCGCAGCCGCTCTTCACTGTCCTGATCTTTACGGTGATCTTCGGCCACTTCGCCAAAATCCCAACCGACGGTGCGCCCTACGCACTCTTTGCCGGCAGCGCGGTCGTCCTGTGGACGTACTTCTCCGAGGCGGTGCGGCGCAGCGCCAACGGGCTCGTGGCGGAGGCCGAACTCATCCGCAAGATCTACTTCCCGCGGCTGGTTATCCCGCTCGCGACGGTTGTGTCGCCGATGGTCGATTTCGCCATCGCGCTCGCCGTGATGCTGGCCCTGATGCTCTGGTACGGGGTGGTGCCGGACTGGCATCTGGTGCTGGCCGTCCCGACCCTGATCGTCACGGCCATGCTCGCCCTCGGCGTCAGCCTCTGGCTCGGGCCGATCAATGTCCGGTTCCGGGACGTCAAGCACACGCTGCCGTTCCTGATCCAGATCTGGATGTACGCCTCGCCGATCGTCTACGCGTCGAGCATCGTGCCTGCCTCGGTGCGCTGGGTCTACGCGCTGAATCCCATGGTCGGCCTGATCGAGGCGTTCCGGTTCGCCATCCTAGGTGGAACCCCGCCTGATGCCTTTGCGCTCGTGGTCTCGGTCACTGCCGCGCTGGGCCTCCTCGTCAGCGGATTGATCTTCTTCCAGCGCATGGAGCGCTCTTTCGCGGATATAATCTGATGTCGATGGCAATCAGCGTACAAGATATCGGCAAACAGTACTGGCGCGCACCGCGCGCCGCCCACCAGAACTCGCTGCGCGACGCGCTCAGCGAGGGCATCCGCGGCCTGCTGAGCCGCCGCTCCGAGGCGCGCCCGTCGCAGGAGAGCTTCTGGGCGCTGAGGGAGGTGAGCTTCGGCATCCGGCACGGCGAGAATGTCGGCATCATCGGCCTCAACGGCGCCGGCAAGAGCACGCTCCTCAAGCTCCTGTCGCGGATCGCCGCGCCGACCACCGGCCGGATCCGCCTTGAGGGCCGGGTCGGGGCCCTGCTGGAGGTCGGCACCGGCTTCCACCGGGAACTGACCGGCCGCGAGAACATCTTCCTCTACGGCTCGATCCTCGGGATGGACCGTCGGGAGATCGCCGCGAAGTTCGACGCGATCGTCGCCTTCTCGGAGATCGGCGAGTTCATCGACATGCCGGTGAAGCGCTATTCCAGCGGCATGTATGTCCGGCTGGCCTTCTCGGTCGCCGCGCATCTCGAGCCCGACATCCTGCTCCTCGACGAGGTGCTGGCGGTGGGCGACTACACCTTCCAGCGCAAGTGCATGGACTTCGCCCGGCGCCTCCAGGGCAAGGGTTCGACGATCCTGCTGGTCTCGCACAACATGTTCAGCATCAAGACCATGTGCGAGCGGGTGATCTACATCAAGGGCGGTCGCGTCGCCTATGACGGCCCCACCGACGAGGGCCTGACCCACTACGAGCGGGACAGCTATCTCGCCGACACTGCGTGGTTCCGCCCGGACACCGGCGACCTGCCGGTCAAGATCAGCGACGTGACGATCACCGACGAATCCGGCGCGCCGCGAACGCTGTTCCGCCACGGCGAGCGGATGCGGATCCGGGCCCGCTACAACGCCGCCGAGCCGGTCGCCGACCCGCACGTCCTGTTCTCGATCACGCGGTCCGACGAGCTGCTCTGCTGCAATTTCAGCACGCAGGCGGACGACGCCGGCCTGACCGCCCTCTCGGGCGAGGGCGAGGTGGAACTACTGACGCCGCCGCTGACCCTGACCGCCGACACCTACACGGTCTCGATGGTGGTCCGGCAGCGCGGCTTCGAGCGCCTCCTCGCGGCCAAGATCGGCGGCCGCTTCCACATCGAGCACCCCGTCTTCGCGCCGGACGTCTTCGGAGTCTTCCACGAGGCGGGGAGCTGGACAACGAACGGCGCCGCATCGCTGCGCTGAGGCCCGGAGGGCATGATGGTCAAAGGCGCGTCGGAACTCTGCCGGGACGGCGATGGGGAGAATGCGGCCGGGACGGCGTCCCGCGTCGGGCGGATCCGATCGAACTTCGCCGCCTTCGATGCCCGGGTGCGGCACGCGGAGCGTCTTGCGGCGGCCGGCGACCATGCCGGCGCGGCCGTCGAGACCGCCATCGCGGCGACCCTGGCGGCGCACCGGCATTGCGGCGTGTTCGCAAGCCCGCGCCTCGAACGGTTGATGACCGCGATCGGCCGGACCCTCGACGGCGGCGACCGGGACGGTGCGGGCGGCGATGGGGCTCCGTACCGGCGCGTCCTCCACGTCTGCACGCAGCTCGCCCCGGTGGGTGGCCTCACCAAGATGCTCGCGCTCTGGATCGGCGCCGACCGCAACCGGGTCAACGGCGTTGCCCTGACCCAGCATCGCGGCCCGGTCGACGGGCGGATCACCGCCGCGGTGCGCGGGAGCGGCGGCGGGATCCACCACCTGAACCACCACAAGGGCGACAAGCTCGCCTGGGCGCGGGAGCTGCGCCAGATCGCGCGCGGCTACGACGTCGTCGTCCTGCACATCCACTGCGAGGACGTGGTCCCGCTGATCGCCTTCGCGGACCCGGCGAAGAGCCCGCCGGTCCTGCTGCTCAACCACGCCGACCACCTGTTCTGGATCGGGACGCGAATCAGCCACGCGGTGATCAATCTGCGCGAGGCCGCGCGCCGGCTCGCCGTCGCGCGGCGCGGAGTCGATCCGGCCCGCAGCCTCCTGCTGCCGACCCTGATCACGCTGCCCGAGCGCCAGCGCGCCCGCAACGCGGCCAAGCAAGCCCTGGGCATGCCGGAGGACAGCGTCCTCCTGGTCTCGGTGGCCCGGGGGGCCAAGTACCGCAACGTCGGGCCGGTCACCTACGCGGACCGCCACGTCGACCTCCTCGCGGCGCATCCCCAAGCCCGGCTCATCGTGGTCGGCCCCGGCGAGCGGGCCGACTGGGAGCGGGCCCGGGCCGCCACCGGCGGGCGCATCACGGCCCATGCCGAGCTCGCCGACCCGCGGGTCTTCTTCGAGGCGGCCGACATCTACGTCGATTCCTACCCGTTTGTGTCGTCGACCTCGATGCTGGAGGCCGCCGCCTATGGGCTGCCGCTGGTCACGCGCTTCGAGGCCCCCGCGGCGGCGGAGATTGTGGCGATCAATCATCCGGGGCTCGACGTCACGGCCCGGGTGGCCCACGACCAAGCCGCCTACGAGGCCCACCTGACCGCGCTCATCACCGATGCCGCGGCGCGGGACGCCGCGGGCGCCGAGAGCGCCGCCGCGGTCGCGGGCCTGTACGCGCAGGCCGCCTGGCTGGCAGGACTCGACGCGGTCTACGCGCAGGCGCGGGCCCTGCCCCGGCTGCCCCCGGAGGCCGAGGCGCCCGGCCCGGCCGAGACGCCCCATCTCGGCGAGCCCGACCTGCGACACCAGGACATGTTCGGCTCGGACTTCCCCGTATCGGAGATGACCAAGAACTACATCGGCATGCTGCCGCTGCGCCAGCGCGTCGCCTCCTGGCTCGCCCTGCGCCGCGCGGGCGACTTCTCCGGCCTCTGGGAACCGGTGCGCCTGCTCCTCCCGGAATGGCTGGTCCGCAACGTGAAGGATCGGTTCGGCCCGATGCGGGTCCGGGCGCAGGTCCCCAGCGCCTGAGGCCGCCCCGGGCCCGGGTTGGGTGCGGATCGGTCATGCCGACTGGCGTGCGTCGCGCCCAGCGGAGCGGGCCCCGCCCCGCGCGGTCCGCGCGTCGCGGAAGGCCGGGCCGCCCGCCCGCGCTTCTGCGGCCCTCACCGGTCTCCGTCGGGACGGCCCGCTCTCCGCAGGCAAGGACGGTCGCGCCTCGTAGGACAGCTCGGAATCCCGGGCGCTGCGCACTCCGGGCACGGCCGGGACAACGCGAGCCCACTCCGGCGGCCGGGCCCTCAGGGAGGCCCGCGCCGCGGAGCGACAGCCCGTCGGGCTCAGCGCGTCTCCGGATCGGCGGTCAGCGGCCCGGCTGCCGACCCGGCGGCCAGCGCCAGCAGGGCCGTGCGCGCGCGCGTCGGCCGGAAGGCCTGCCGGATCGCCCGGTGTGGCATCAGGCGGAAAGCCGTGAGGAACGCCCCCGCGGCGGCGCGGCGATCGCCGCGGGCCACGTGGGCCTCGGTGGCATCCAGCAGGGCGTCGTAATAGCCCTGCACAGTCCCGAAATAGAGCCGCAGGGCCGCGAGCCGCGAGACGCCGAGAGCCGGCGCGTGGCGTCGGAAGACCAGACGGGTGAAGTGAATCCGGCGGGCGATCAGGCGGTCGAAAGTCCCCGCCGGCCGCTGCCGGAAATGCACGCAGGGCGCGGCGACGAAGCCCACGCCGTGGCCGCGGACGGCGCGCAGCTGCCAGTCCCAGTCCTGATCGCCGAGCAGAGCCTCGTCGAACAGGCCGACCGCGTCCGCGACCGTCCGGCGCACCATGGTCGCGCCGATCTGCGGGAAGTAGCCGCTCAACATGTGGCGCAGCAGCGCGCCCTTGTCCGACGGCAGATCCGCCGGCCAGGGACCGTAGGTCGGCACGAGGTCGTGGTCGGTGGTGACGATCTGCCCGAACACGATCCCGAGGGCCGGATCGGCCTCGAACAGGCGAAGATGGTCCCGGATGTGCGCCGGCTGCCAGACGTCGTCGTCGTCGAGGAACGCCACGTAGGGCGCGCTCGCCCGGGTCAGGCCGGCATTGCGGGCCGCGCCGGCGCCGGGCCGGTCGACGGGGACATGAATCGCGCCGAATTCGGCGGCGACCTCGGCGGCCGGCCCCGCCTCGCCGTTGTCGCCCACGATGATCTCAAAGGCGAGGTCGGGGCCCTCCAGGGCGCGGATGCTCGCCAGGGCCTCGCGCAGGAAGGCGGGCCGGTTGCAGGTGGGCACCACGACGGAGACGCGGCGCTGCGCGGGTCGATTCATACCCACTCCTCCCAGGCATCGTAGGCGCCCCGGAGCAGGGCACCGAAGACGAGATCGTTGTCGAACTGCGTGACGAAGCTGCGCGCCACCGTTCCGGCGGGGCGGGTCTCCACCGCCTGGGCGTAGACGATCCGGTAGCCCGCCTCCCGGGCGGCGTTTGCGGCCGCCTGCGTCCAGTTCGCCGATTGCCCGAGCGGGATCGCGAAACTGTCCGGCCGCACGCCGAGGCGAGCCCCGATGGCACGCCGGGATTCCTCCAGCTCGTCGGCCGCCTCCGCCGCGCTGAGGCGCCCGAAATCCGGGTGGGTCACGGAATGGCTTCCGATTTCGACCCCGTTCGCGGCGAGCGCCTCGATGGCGCGCCAGCCCAGGATGCCCGGCGGTCCGCTCTCGGGGCGGTCGAGCCAGCCCGACACGATGAACAGGGTCCACGGAATCCCGTAATCGCTCAGGATCGGTGCCGCCCCGCTGAGGACGCTGTGCCAGCCGTCATCGAAGGTGATGGCGAGATCCCGCGCGCCGCCGCGCCCGTCGGCGATGGTGGCCGCCGGCACGAAGCGGTAGCCGAGATTGAGCGCACGCTCGAGCTGGTGGCGGAAGCGCGCGGGAGTGACGTCGTTGACGCCGCATTCCGACTGGCCGACCGAATGGTAGCAGAGGATGCGACCGCCCGGCGCCGGCCGCCGGATCCGGGCGAGGGCGAGCGTCGTGCGCTCGCAGGCCATCCGGGCGGCGGCGACGCGCGGGCGCGTCAGGCCGACCGTCCGGGCGAGGCTCCTGACCGGTGCGGGGATCATTTCAGGGCGGCGCGCAGGCCGTCGACGACCTGATCCTGCTCCGCCTCCGTCATCGCCGCGTAGAGGGGCAACAGGATCGCGTGGTCGCGCGCCCGCTCGGATTCCGGCAGCGCGAAGCGCCGCGGCGCCTCGGCGTAGGGCGGCTCGAGATGCGCGCACATGATGCCCCGGCGGGTGGCGATGCCCCGGTCGAGCATCGCCTGCATCACTGCATGCTGGTCTGCATCATCCGGGAGTCGGACGCAGTAGCTCTGCCAATTGCTGCGCATCCCGATCGGTTCGGGCGGCGGCGTCACCGCGGGGAGGTCGGCCAACCGCGCGCGGTAGCCGTCGGCGAGGCGGCGGCGGCGGGCGATCAGGTCGGGCAGCCGCTTCAGCTGCTCCCGGCCGATGGCCGCCTGAACGTCCGTCATCCGATAGTTGAAACCCGCGATCGCGTACGATTCGACGACCACCGTGGCGCTGCCGTGGCGGGCGATGTCGGAGACGCTCATCCCGTGCTGGCGCAGCAGCCGGAAGGTCCGGTCCCATTCGGGCTTGGCGGTGGTGATCATGCCGCCGTCGCCGGTGGTCAGCACCTTGCGCGGATGGAACGAGAAGCAGGCGATGTCGCCGGCAATCCCACCCCCGCTGCTGCCGATCGGCCGCCAGACATCGCCCTGGAGCCGCTCGGAGCCGATGGCGCAGGCCGCGTCCTCGATCACCGGGATGCCGGACCGACGCCCGATCGCCACGATCGCCTCCAGGTCGCAGGGCATGCCCATCTGGTGGACGCAGACGATCGCCTTCGTCTTCTCGGTGATCGCCGCCGCCGCCGCGGTCGGGGCCATGTTGAAGGTCGCCGGGTCGATGTCGACGAAGATCGGCGTCGCCCCGCACTGGGCGATGGCGTTGGCGGTGGCGATGAAGCTGTGGCTCACCGTCACCACCTCGTCGCCGGGGCCGACCCCGACGGCGAGCAGGGCGAGATGCAGCGCGGTCGTGCAGTTCGAGACCGCGCAGGCATGGGGCGCGCCGACGATCGCGGCGAACGCCGCCTCGAAGGCCGCGACCTGCGGCCCCTGGGTCAGCCATCCGGAGCGGACGACGGCGGCGGCGGCCTCGGCCTCGGGGTCGCCGACTTCGGGCTTGGCGATCGGGATCATGCCAGCGCCCGCCGCAGGTGATCGGAGCGGGACTCGTCCTGCCACCAGGCGACGAGGTCGGCCAGGCCCTCGGCGGCGCCGATCTCCGCCTCGAAGCCGATCAGGTCCTTGGCGAGGCGCGTGTCGCACAGGCGCCGCGGCACCGGGTTCACCGCCCGCTCGGCCTCGTGGAGCAGCGGCGTGCCGTCCCGGCCCATGATCCGGGTGAGGTGGCCGGCGAGGTCGACCAGCGAGGTCTCGACGCCGGTGCCGACATTGAGCACCACGTCGGTGGCCGACGACGTCGCCGACAGGATGTTGGCCTGGGCGATGTCGCGGACATGGACGAGGTCCATGGTCTGCAGGCCGTCGCCGAAGACGATCGGCGACTGGCCCTCGGCCAGGCGCTGCATCCAGCGAACCATGACCTCGGTGTAGCGGCCGGTCAGGTCCATCCGCGGCCCGTAGGCGTTGAAGTACCGGAGGGCGACGTAGTCGAGCCCGTACATGTCGTTGAACGAGCGCAGGAGACCTTCCCCGAAGGACTTGGCGGCGCCGTACAGGGTCCGATTGTCGTAAGGGTGGTGCTTCTCGGTCGTCGGGAAGGCTTCCGCCATCCCGTAGACCGAGGCCGAGGAGGCCATCACCACCTTGGCGACGCCGGCCTCGACGCAGCTCTCCAGCAGGTTGAAGGTCGCGGTGGCCATCACCTCGAAGGCGTGGCGCGGCTCCGAGGCGCACTGCGTGATGCGCAGGGCCGCCTGGTGGAACACCACGTCGGTGCCCTTGACCAGCGTGTCCATCAGGGCGCGGTCGCGGATGTCGCCCTGGACGAGGCGGACGCGGCCGGAGCCGAGGGCGTCCCCGAGATTCTCGGGGCGGCCGCGGACCATGTTGTCGACGGCCACGATCTCGTCGCAGCCGGCCGCAACCAGCAGGTCGATGATGTGGGAGCCGATGAAGCCCGATCCGCCTGTGACCAGGATCCGGGTCCCGCGCAGGTCGCCGCTGAACCGGCTTCCCTTCGTGACCTCACGCAGCTTGGGCATCGGCGACCTCGCAGTAGCTGGTGACGGCCTGGCAGACGGTATCGATCTGCGCGGACGTCATCTCGGGGAACATCGGGAGGGACAGGGTCCGGGCGGCCAGCCGCTCGGTGACCGGCAGGCGGCCGGCGCCGTCGTCGAGGTGGCTGTAGGCGGGCTGCCGGTGGACCGGGACGGGATAGTGGATGCCGGTGGCGATGCCGGCCGCGTTGAGGTATTGGCGCAGCCCCTCGCGGTCCGCCGTCGACACGGCGTAGACGTGGAACACGTGGTCGAGCCCGGCGGGGGCCGGCAGTTCCAGGCCGAGGCCCGCGAGCCGGGTGCCGTATTCCGCCGCCACCGCCTGACGGGCGCGGGTCCAGGCCTCCAGATGCGGGAGCTTGACCCCCAGCACCGCGCCCTGGACGCCGTCCATGCGCAGGTTGAAGCCGTGGCGGACGTGGTTGTACTTGCCCTGCTGACCCCAGTCGCGCAGGCAGCGGGCCGCCTCGGCGAGGTCGTCCCGGTCCGTGACGATGGCGCCGCCCTCGCCGTAGGCCCCGAGATTCTTGCCGGGATAGAAGCTGAAGCAGCCGATATCCCCGATCGTGCCGGCCTTGCGGCCGCCGCGCTCGGCGAGATGCGCCTGGGCGGCGTCCTCGACGAGGGCGATCCCGTGGCGCCGGGCGATGGCGCCCAGCGCATCGAGATCCGCCATCCGTCCGTGGAGGTGCACCGGCAGGATCGCCTTGGTGCGGGGCGTGATCGCCGCCTCGACCAGGGCCGGGTCCATGGTCCAGCTGACCGGGTCGATATCGACCAGGACCGGCGTCGCGCCGGCATACAGCACCGCCGCCACCGTCGCCACGAAGGTCGACGAGACCGTGATCACCTCGTCGCCCGGGCCGATGTCGAGGGCCAGCAGGGCGAGGTGCAGGGCCGCGGTGCCGCTGCTCACGGCAACCGCGTGGCGGGCGCCGCAGGCTTCCGCGAAGGCGGCCTCGAAGGCGCTGACCGCCGGTCCGAGGACGAAGTCGCCGCTGCGCAGGACGTTGAGGACCGCCGTCTCGACGTCGCCGCCGATCGCCGCGTACTGCGCCTTGAGGTCGAGGAAGGGAATCACGAGGCCCTCGCAAGTGGCATGAGGTCGATGGGGGAGCCGTTCTGGCGCAGGGAGCGCATGGCGGCTTCGAGCATCTCGACGACGCGCAGGCCGCTATGGCCGTCGGTCATGGGCGCGGTGCCGGTCTCGATGGAATCGGCGAAGTGCTCGATCTCGACGATCAGCGCCTCGCGGAAGGACAGGTGCGGCGACCACATGTCGCCGGTCCGGTAGGAGACCATCAGCTCGGTGATGTCGTCCGAGCCGCCGCCGACGGTGACGCCGCGGTCGTAGACCTTGACCTTCTCGATCGGGTCGAGGTCGTTGTAGACGATCATCTTCTTGCTGCCGCCGATCAGCGTCTGCCGCACCTTCACGGGCGCGAGCCAGTTGACGTTGATCTGCGCGACGACACCGCGCGGGTAGAACACGGTCAGGTGGGCCATGTTCTCGGGGCGGCCGCTGAAATGGCCGGTGCCGCTCGCCGAGATCGCCACCGGGGTGAGATCCAGGATGTGGTCGAGGATGGCGAGGTCGTGGACCGCCAGATCCCAGATCACGTTCACGTCGCGCTGGAACAGGCCGAGATTCACCCGGGTGGAATCGTAGTAGAACACGTCGCCGATGGCGTCGGTCGTCACGAGCTCGTGGATCTTCTCGACCGCGCCCGTGTAGACGAAGGTGTGGTCGACCATCAGGGTCAGGTTGCGCTTGGCCGCTTCCTCGATCAGCAGCCGCGCCTCGAAGGCCGAGGGCGTGATCGGCTTCTCGATGAAGACGTGCTTGCCGGCCCGCAGCGCGTTGATGGCGATCTCGAAATGCGAACTCACCGGCGTCGCCACCATGACGGCGTCGATCGCGGGATCGGCCACGAGGTCGCGCCAATCCTGATGGAGCTGGACGGCCGGGTAGCGCTTGCCGGCCCGGCCGAGCGCGGCCGGCGACTGGTCGGCGATGGCCACGAGCTGGCAGCGCTCGGACTCCGAGGTGCACCGGGCGAGGTTCGGCCCCCAGTAGCCGTATCCGACGATTCCGATCGAGATCATGACTGCATTCCCTCAGGCAACTTGCAGAGGCTCGGCCGTCTCGGGCCGGGGCGACTGGGCGGATCGGGCGCTGTTGGCCCGCTTGGTGCGCGTGTCGCCGACGACCCGGGCAGGGCATCCGGCGACGATGGCGTAGGCCGGGACATCCCGGGTCACGACGGCGCCGGCGCCCACGAGCGCGCCCTCGCCGATGGTGATTCCCGCCACGATCGTGGCGTTGGAGCCGATGGAGGCGCGGGCCTCGACCACGGTCTCGACGAGGTCCCACTCGCCGTCCCGCTTCAGGCTCCCGTCCGCATTGGTGGCTTCCGGGTAGATCTCGTTGGTGAAGACCACGCCGTGGCCGACGAACACTTCCGCCCCGATGGAGACGCCCGCGCAGATGAAGCTGTGCGAGGAGATCTTGCAGCGCGGGCCGATCCGGCTGCCCCGCTGGATCTCGACGAAGGGTCCGATGCGCGAACCGCTTTCGATTCGACATCCGTAAATATTGACTAGATCTGGGTAGAATATACCCACATCAGGCCCAATATCTGCATCGGTAATCGGCATACCCGCCGCTCCTTTCGCCGAACTTCTGTGCATCAAAACTGCACAGAGCTGCGGACAGCCGGGAACCCAGGCTTTCGATGCCGTTCGTCCGTCGAAAGGCGAACGGCACCCGTCCGAGACGGCCCATCCCGGTTGCGGCGCTCCGTTCCGGCCAGAGGGCCTACGCCGAAAGGCGCAGCCCCCGCCCCGGCATGGACGCGCGATCCCGCCTTTTGGAGGAGTCCCGGCTGGCTCTGCCGTTACGCATCATGCGGTCTCAGCCCTCCATGAGCCCGTGAGGCCGGCGCGCGGTCCTGCCGCTCGATCGCCGCGCCTGGATTCGGAGGGGGAGCCTAGAGGGAGTGCTGCGTGTCGAAGACTTCGACGAGGACCGAGGCTGCCCACGGAGCCGCCCGCGCCGGGTTCGCGGCCTGTCTGCTCGCCCTGTCCACGCTGCCGGCGGCGGCGGAGTACCGCATCGGCCCCGGCGACACGATCGAGGTCTCGGCCCTGAGCATCCCGAGCTTCAAGCAGGAGGCGACCGTCTCCCCCGACGGCACCGTCATGGTGCCGCTGCTCGGCGACGTGCCGGCGGCCGGCCTCACCGTCGCGGAGCTGCGCCAGAACCTGCAGAAGTCGCTGCCCGCCAAGGCGGTGCGGCAGCGCAACTCGGAGGGCAAGGAATCGATTGCCGTGATCGAGCCGGACGAGATCGGGATCCGGATCTCGAAGTACCAGCCGGTCTACCTGAGCGGCGACGTGACCAAGCAGGGCGAGCACCCGTTCCATCCGGGCATGACCGTCCGGCAGGCGGTCGCGCTGGCGGGCGGCTACAACCTCCTGCGGTTCAGGATGGAGAATCCGGTCGTCGAGACCGCGAACCTGCGCGCCGAGTACGACAGCACCTGGGCGAGCATCCAGCGGGAATCCGCCACGATCTGGCGCCTGAAGGCGATCGTCGCGGCGGCGCGGGGCGAGAAATCCGCGCCCGCGACCGACCCCGCTCCGGGCAGCCGCGCGACGCCGGCGCAGAAGCTCGCGGAGCAGCAGCTCAGGGTCCAGATGACCGACATCGCCAAGGAGAAGGACCACCTGCAGCGGTCCCTCTCCCGGACGCAGACGCAATACGCCAGCCTCAGCGAGCAGCAGAGCAAGGAGAAGGAGGGCGTCACCGCCGATGCCGAGGAATACGACTCGGTGCGCGCCCTGTTCCAGCGCGGCGCGGTGGTCACGACCCGGCTGACCGATGCGCGGCGGGCCGTGCTGCTCTCCTCGACACGGGCCCTGCAGACGACGGTGCAGCTCACCCAGCTCGAACGTGACAAGAGCGAGGTCGCCCGCAAGCTCGAGCGGGTCGACGACCAGCAGGCCCTCGATGCCCTGGAGAAGCTCCAGGTCGCGGAGAACAATCTGGCGACCTATCGATCGCGGCTGAACAGCATCAACGACAAGCTGGTCTATACCGGCGCCCTCCGCGCCCAGCTCCTGTCCGGAAGCCGCGCGCGGGCGTCGATCGCGGTCTTCCGCCAGGGCAACGCTTCCCGGAGCCAGCTCGACGCCGCCGAGGACACGGAACTCCAGCCGGGCGACGTCGTCGAGGTCGCGCTCAAGCCTGATCCCGCGATGCGCGGCATCGGCGACGGCACCGGCCAGAACTGACGACGCCCAACGCCCGGCTCGACGCGGCCCGACGGGCCGGGCCGGAATCCCCTTCGACGGAGCGCGCTCCGAGGCGGTGACCGCCGCGGCGAGGAGAGATCCATGAACCGACACTCGACCAGTGCGTCCTTCCTGCCGATCGGCGCGGCCCGCGCCGGCGGGGCCGGGCCCTGGCGCAGCCAGCCCTTCCCGTCCGAGGCGGTGACCCAGGTCTCCATCCTGACGATCGCGCGGCAGAACTGGCGGTCGATCCTGGCCTTCGCCGCCGTCGGGCTCGTCTGCGCGGGAATCTACGTCGCGACCGCGCCCGCCATCTTCACCGCCCGGGCCCGCGTCTACATCGAGAGCCGCACCAGCCCGGTGACGGCCCGCGACACGCCCAATGCCGGGACCCCGCTGGAGATCGCCGAGGTCGAGAGCCAGGTCGAGTACATGCGCTCCGAGAAGATCGCCCTCGCGGCGGTGCGCAGGCTCGACGCGTCGGCCCTGCAGGACCTGGCGGTGCCGACGCATCCGCTCTTCGTGAAGGTCCGGGAGTTCGTGAAGGCCGCCAAGGCGCTTCCCCTCCGGCTGATCGGCGCAGAGCGGCCGGTCCGGGAGCCCGCCCCCGTCAGCCCGGAACTGCGTCAGGCGCGGACGCTGCGCGAGAACGTGGAGGCCAGCCGCATCGGCGCGGCCTACGTCATCGAGGTCGGCTACAACGCCGACAATCCCACCACGGCGGCCGCCGTCGCGAACGCCGTGGTGGAGGCCTATGTCAGCACCGAGCTGGAGAACCGGGCGAAGGTCTGGAAGGTCGCCGGCGAGTGGATGCTGCCGCGCCTGACGGAACTCCAGCAGCGCGCCAGCCAGGCCTCGCGCGAGGCGCAGACCTACAAGGCCGAGCACACGATCATCGATCTCGGCAAGCGCGGCCTCGTGGGCGAGCAGCAGGTGGAGGAACTCAACACCGCCGTGGCCGCCGCCCGGTCCAAGACCGTGGACGCCCGCGCGGTGCGCGACCAGATCCGCGGGCTGCTCGATTCCGACATCGCCGATCCGGGGATCACCGAGGCCTTCAAGGACAGCGTGATCATCCAGCTGCGCCGGCAATATGTCGACCTCGTGCAGCGGGCCGACGACCTGAAGCGCCGTCTCGGCCCCGACCACGAGGCGGTCCTGGCGATCCAGCGGGACATCCAGGCGGCCAAGCAGTCGCTGCGCACAGAACTCGAGCGCCTCGCCGTCTCCCTGGACCACGATTACGAGGTGGCCCGGGCGCGCGAGGACAGCATGACGGCGGCCTTCGACGCCCTGATCTCGAAGACGCTGATCATGAGCACCGCCCGGGTCAAGGCGAAGGAGCTCGACCGCACCGCCGAGACCTACGACCAGATCTACACGAACCTGCTCCAGCGCTACATCGACGCCGTCAACCAGCAATCCTATCCGCAGCCCTCGGCCCACGTGATCACGCCGGCGACCGTGCCGGAATCCCCGAGCGCGCCCCGCGGCAGCCTGATCATGCTGCTCGGTCTCCTGGTCGGCACCGGCTTCGGCGTAAGCGGCGCCTTCGCGCGGCACTGGTTCGACCGGACGGTCCGGGCGCCCCGGCAGCTGACCGGCCACGGCCTGACCTGCCTCGCCGCCCTCCCCGAGCTGCGGCGCGAGCCCGGCTTCCGGGCCGCCCTGGCGCTGGCGCAGGCCCATGCCAGCGAGGCCCAGCGCCCGGCCAGCGTCGAGGCGTTCAAGGCGAGCGCGGTGCGGTTCATGCCGCAATCCGTCTTCGCCGAGCGCCTGCACAGCCTGAAGGCCCACGTCCTGGGCAGCGACCGCCGCGGGCCGGTCTTCGCGATCGGCGTCACCTCGGTGGGGGCCGGCGCGGGCAAGACCCTGTTCGCGAGCAATCTCGGCCAGCTCCTCGCCCGCGCCCGGTCGAGTTCCGGGCGGGTCCTGATGATCGACGCGGATGTGCGGCAGGCGACGCTCTCGCGGCTCAGCCAGGCCACCGAGCAGCGCGGCCTGCTCGACGTGCTCGCCGGCCGCTGCTGCGCCACGGAGGCGGTGCGTCCGCAGCCCGGGGAAGTCCGCCTGCTCGCCTGCGGCAATCGCCATCCGAACGATCCCCATTTCAGCGACCTGATGACGCCGGAAGGCGTCGCGGCCGTGGTCGGAGACGGGCGCGCGACCCTCGACCGCGTCATCGTCGACCTGCCCCCGGTGGACGAACTCCCCACCCTGCGGCCGCTCCTCGACGGCCTCGACGGCCTCATCATCGTGGTGGAGGCGGGCCGGACGAGCATCGACGAGGTCGCCACCGCCGTGCAGGATCTCGAGTCGAGCGGCAGCACCGTCCTGGGCATCGTGCTCAACAAGGCGAGTGACGAGCCGGCGGTCCGGCGCGGCGGCCGCAGGAGCGCGCTGACGCGCTTGGCCGGCCGCCCGAAGCGGAGCCGCGGCGCGACCGAGGCGGCCTCGTGACCGGCCCCCGCGCCGGCGGCATCGGCAGGGCGGCCTTCGCGCCGGCCCCGGCCGCCCCGGCCCCGGTCGCCCCGGCCCCGGCGGTCGCGAGTCCGGCGACCGCCCCCGGCCGCCGGGTCGCCTTCTTCGGCCACGACCGGATCGAGCCGACGGTGCGCAAGCGGATCGACGCCATCCGGGAGGCCGGCTGGTCCGTGGTCGTGTACGCGTTCGAGCGGGACCGCTATGGCGGCTCGGCCGAGACTCCGGCGACGGACGACGTCGTGTCGCTCGGCCGGACGGTTGACCGGAACTACGCCCGCCGGCTGCCGCGCCTCGCCCTCGGCATCGCCCGCGCCCTGGGTCGCCGCCACGATCTGCGCGCGGCGGACGTGATCTACGTGCGCAACCTCGACATGGCCCTCGTGGCCTGGGCCTCGGCGCGCCTCGCCGGGAGCCGCGCGCGCCTCGTCTACGAGGTGCTCGACATCCAGCGGCTGATGGTCCGGCCGGACGCCCCGGGGCGGATCGCCCGCGCGGTCGAGCGCTGGCTCCTCGGCCGCAGCGCCCTCCTCGTCGTCAGCGCCCCGGACTTCATCGACCGGTATTTCCGGCCCGTCCAGGGCTTCACCGGGGCCTGGCATCTCCTCGAGAACAAGGTCATGGGCCATCGCCTCGGCGCGGTGGCGGACCGGCTGGACCGCACCCGCACGGCGGAGCCGCCCTGGGCGATCGGCTGGTTCGGGACGCTGCGCTGCCGCAGGAGCCTGGCGATCCTGGCCGCCATTGCCGACGCTCTCGGCGACTCGGTGCGGATCGTGCTGGCCGGGCGCCTCTCCGCGGAGGACATCTCCCCGCGGGAGCTGGCCGCAACGCTGGACGGCCGCGCGAACATGGCGTTCCGCGGCCCCTACGCCAATCCGGGCGATCTTCCCGAGATCTACAGGGGGATCCACTTCACTTGGGCGGTCGATTATCTCGACGACGGACTGAATTCGGACTGGCTTCTGCCGAACCGGCTCTACGAGGGCGGCCTGTGCGGCGCCCTGACGCTCGCGCGCGCCGCGACCGCCACGGGCCGCTACGCGGTCGCGGAAGGTCTGGGCTGGGCGTTTCCCGAGCCGCTCGCGGAATCGGTGACGGCCTTCCTGCGGACGCTCACCCCGGAAGCCTTCGCGCAGAGACATGCGGGCCTGCTCGCCCGCGACCTCGCCACGTTCGTCGATGTCGACGGCATGCGCGATCTCTTGGTCCGAGTGGATTGAACAGAGCCGTCCCGGAGCGTTCCAGGAGCCTTTCCCGGAGCCGTCCCAGGGCCCTCCCGGGGCCTGTCCGGACCGCGCGGGACCGCACCGAATGAACCGATGATTCGCCCTGCGCGCCAGGGGGCGTGCCAGACTGCGTAGGCCGACCCCGGGCCGTGTGCCTTTTGGTACCGCAGCGTACCTACGAAATCAGTAATCGGGCTCAAACGCGCGGCGCGAGCGGGAACCTATGTCGCCATTTAGACCCCGCTACAGACCGCACACCGGCACAGCTCGAATACTCATCGCTCGAATACCCGGACCGCATTCGAACCCTTGGATTGGGATTGGATGCCCGAAAAGACAGCGTGGCAATAAGCAACGCCAAACGAGACAACGTTTCGTTACGTCAAAATCGCTCAGACGATCGAATATATTCGCCAAGATCTTGAAGCCTATCGCAACCCGACGACGAACGACCTTGCGAATGCACATCTCCATCAGCCGCCGATCCCGCAGTTAAAGAAATAACTACGTACGTACGTAGTAGGCTTTGATTGTATTTAGCCCGGCAATTTTAGCGATTAGTTCCAGATGGGGTATTTACAGACGATTTTACGAAAGTTAGCATTGTATCCGTGGTCATTGGCGTTCGCCCCCATGGCGACCCACCCGATCGCACTTCTCGGTTTCACGCCGTCGGCGAACTTATTGAGTACTCCGTCACCGCCGACAATCGACTTCCTTCGAAAGGAGGTAATTTCTTATGGCCAGTCTTGGTACTCGAGACGCGCTCACCCTCGTCGAGCGGAACACGGCCGAGAGCCGCGGCGGCTTTTCGGGTGGACATGCCGGTGACGGCCCGGTCGTCATCGAGCAACGGGACCAGTCCCGGACACGCTCAAGCCGCATCGTGATCATCGATCGACGGCAGCTCGTCGGCCGATGCCTTGCCGCCTCCCTCAGCGAGGCCGACCGGGAGACGTCGTTCGAGGTCTTCGCAGACATCGACTCGTGGAAGCGGCAGAAGCCGTTCGTCCCGGCGAGCGTGGTCGTCCTCTGCCGGCCGGACGGCAACCTGTCCGAGACCGAATGGGCCGAGATCGTGCGGGAGCTTGCGTTCCTGCAGGGCGAGGCCGGCGCACCGCCGGTGGCGGTCATCTCGGACGGCGAGAACCTCGACCAGATCGTGCGGATCATCAAGCTCGGCGTCAAAGGCTACATCCCGACGACGACGTCCGTCGACATCGCCCTGCAGGCCCTGCAGCTCGTGCAGGCCGGCGGCGTCTACATCCCGGCCGAGTGCCTCCTGCCCCTGCTGGCCAATATCAAGATGGACGAGCCGGCCGAGCCCGGGGACGACGATATCTTCTCGCCGCGGCAGCTCTGCGTGGCGCGGGCGCTCCGGAAAGGCACGCCGAACAAGATCATCGCGTATGAACTCAATATGTGCGAGAGCACCGTGAAGGTTCATGTCCGCAACATCATGAAGAAGCTCAAGGCCAAGAACCGGACCGAGGTCGCCTACCTGACCAACAAGTACTTCCTCCGGGAAGATTCGAGCCTGGCGAGCGTGAAGGTCCCGGCGGCCTGATCGTCCCGGTGCCGGCCCCGCTGCGGCGGGGCAGCCTCGGCGGCACATCGATCCGCCGCCGCTGAGCGGGGTTACGGGCTCGCCGATTCGGGCGGCCCGCGAGGAAACCCGGTGTCTGTTCGGCCCGCGCGTGACGCGGACCAATCACCACCCCCGCGCCCATTCGGGCGCGATTACCGGCGTGATGCGCGCGGGAAAACGGGGCCGCTCCCGTGGCGGGCGGTCCGACGCGTTGCGGGCCGCGCGACTTCTGCACCTGAGCGGCTTCCGGATTGCCCGTCTCCGGCACCCGCTCCGGGGGTGGGCTCGCCTGCAGCGCTCCCGAATGACCGCGCGGATCAGCCGGCGCGGGACAGCGACGGGAGCCAACTTCCCTCAGGCGTGACGTTCCGGCGTTGCGCCCGCTCGTGCCGAGTCGGGCAACGACAGGACATGGGGACATGGCGGCGACCGGCCCGCCGGCGCGTGCCACGCCCGGAGCCTGTGCGACGCGGACAGCGTCGGCTCGGAGCTCGCACGCGAGGGAGGATTCGCGCCACATCCGGCGCTGGCGGCGCCGCCTCAACCGGATCGATGACGGCTCCCGCCCAGACGCGGACGGTCGCAGATCCACGCGAATCGATCCTGCACACGCTCACGCGGATGCCGCTCGGGCCGCAGCGTCCGACCATGACGGGGCATTCGCGTCCGCCGTGGAGGCGCCTCACGGATCCGCCGCGGCTACGGCGTCCTCGACGGCCTGCAGGGTCTCGGCGTCCTCCCCGGGCCCGGTGGGGCGGCCGATGCTGCTGTAGGCGAAGCCGTGAGACCGGACGTCGTCGGCCCGGTAGACGTTGCGCAGATCCACGAGGACCGGCCGCTGCATGGCCGCGTGCAGGCGGGCGAGGTCGAGGGCCCGGAAGGCGTCCCATTCGGTGACGAGGACCAGCGCATCCGCGCCCTCGGCACAGTGATAGGCATCCTCGGCGAAGGCGACTCCGGGCAGGAGCGGCCGCGCCTGCTCCATGCCTTCGGGATCGTAGGCGCGGACCATCGCGCCGGCATCCTGCAGGCCGGCCGCGATCGCCAGGGAGGGCGCGTCGCGCATGTCGTCGGTGTTGGGCTTGAAGGTCAGGCCGAGCAGCGCCACCGTCCGGCCCCGCACCGAGCCGCCGCAGGCCTTGATCACCTTGCGGGCCATGGCGCGCTTGCGCTGGTCGTTGACCGCCACCACCGTCTCGACGAGCCGCAGCGGCGTGCCGGCATCCTGGGCGGTCTTGACCAGCGCCAGGGTGTCCTTGGGAAAGCACGAGCCACCATAGCCCGGGCCGGCATGCAGGAACTTCGACCCGATCCGGTTGTCCAGACCGATGCCCCGCGCCACCGCCTGCACATCCGCGCCAACCGCCTCGCACAGGTCCGCGATCTCGTTGATGAAGGTGATCTTCGCCGCCAGAAACGCGTTCGCCGCGTATTTGGTCAGCTCGGCGGTCCGGCGGCTGGTCACCACGATCGGCGCGGCATTGAGATAGAGCGGCCGGTAGATCTGCTCCATGACCGCCACCGCCCGTGGCTCATCGGTGCCGACGACGATGCGGTCGGGCCGCTTGAAATCGGCGATGGCCGCGCCCTCGCGCAGGAATTCGGGATTCGAGACCACGGCGAACTCTGCGGTCGGATTGGCCTCGCGGATGATGCGCTCGACCTCGTCGCCGGTGCCCACCGGCACGGTCGACTTGGTCACCACCACCGTGAAGCCCGACAGCGCCCCGGCGATCTCCCGGGCGGCCGCGTAGACGAAGCTCAGGTCGGCGAAGCCGTCGCCGCGGCGGGACGGCGTACCCACCGCGATGAACACCGCGTCCGCCTGCGCGACCGCCGCGTCCAGATCGGTGACGAAGGACAGCCGATCCTGGCGGACGTTCTCGGCCACCAGCGCCTCGAGACCCGGCTCGTAGATCGGCATCCGACCGGCCTTCAGCGCCTCGATCCGGCCGCGATTGCTGTCGACGCAGACGACGCTGTGGCCGAAATCCGCAAAGCAGGCGCCGGAGACCAGACCGACATAGCCTGATCCGACCATCGTGATGTTCATGGATGCCTCGCCGCGATCGTCCCGACGCTCGGCTCTACGGCGGCCCGCCGGAGCCGCCAACATCATATCTTAGGCGTAGTCGCCGCTGCCGATCGGGCGTAGCGGCGGCGATTCGGACCACCCCGTCCCGTTCTCCGAGGCCCGATCCGCGCCCGGGACCGGGCCGCGCCGGCCATCCCCGTCCGGATATCGGGGCGCCCGGGAACTACGCCCTTCGGCTGATGGCGCGCCGCCGGCCGACGATCCGGTTAACATTTCCCCGGTGCATCACCCGAATTGTCAAAGACAGGCGGCTCATTTCTAGCCGCCTCATCGGGGAACGCGGACGGCTATGGTGCTAGACCCGAGCTATAGAACTGAACTCGCCAAAGAGTTCCGGCTGAGGAGAGCCCTGTTGGCGGCGCGTTTCTACTTCGAGATCGCAAATGCCGAGGAGACGATCCACGACCTGGTGGGGGTCGAGGCCGCGGGCCTTGAGGAAGCCCTGATCGAGGCGCGCAGCGTGATCGCCGAGATGGCCGAGGAAATCACGGGGAACGGCCGGGAGCCGCCCTGGACCCTGCTGGTGCGCAACGAGGACGGATGGCTGGTCGGCCGGCTGCCCATCAGGAAGTGACGGCACGCCCCGCACGGCCGCGCTTCCTTTAAGATATCGTTAACGGATCCTCCGGAGGATCGGGCCTGCCCCCCCAGACCGTGGCAGCCATGGCCGGAATGCTCCTCTCCCAGAATGTCCCGCACGCCGCCCTGCAGGCGGACGCGATGGCCGCCCAGTTGGCGCTGGCCGCCCACGCCCTGCGGATGCGGGGCGATGTCGGGACAGCCGAATCGCTCCTGGCGATGGCCCGGCACAACCGGATCCTCGGGCTCAAGCTGCGGGTCGCGCAGGGTCTCGCGCCGAGCCGGAACCGCGCGCAGCGTCCGACCACCGCCGGCCGATAGCGGTTCCGTCCCAGACGCGGCGGGGCGGGTCGCCCCCGCCCGGATGTCCCGGATGCGCCCCGGCTCACGGCGGCGCGCGTGCAATGCCGAATCGACATTGCAGAAACTCTATATGGTTGGCGCTCAACAAAGGCCGTGATACAGTAATAAAATAACTCCTGACAGGAAATTCAGTCCTCGTGTCGACGCCAGAAGCCGGACACTGCGAGGTCAGCACGACCCTGGCGCTGGACATGGTCGGGCGCGCCTATCTGGCCCTCGCCCTGCTTTACGAGACGGCCCATCCGGGTGAGTTCGGCGACGTTCAGCAGAAGATCCGCACGTTCGTCGAGGACAATTTCCGCATCATCCAGGAAACAGGCCGCGACGATAGCCTGACGACCGGGAGCGTCGACGACGCTGTTCAACTTGTTAACAGCGTCCTCGGCGAGGTCGAGAACAAGATTGCCACGATGATCCGGCCGACGCGACACGCGCGCAGCTAAACGGAATCTTGGTTTTACCCGTCCGAATCCGGGACTGTTGCAGTCAAGCCATGGCGCGTCGATAAATCGCCACGCACCATTCGGGAACGAAGATTGTAACGACCCCTAATATCGACAGTCAAATCTGGGCGTGTTACCCGGCAGCAAGGGCAGGAATAGATAATACGTACAATGATGGGCAGCGATAATTGTGATCGGGGCGGGCGCAGCGCGGATGTCGCGCTGGAGGTTCTGGTCCGCGCCTATCACGCGCTCGCGGTCATCTACGAACTCTCCAGCCCCGGCGCCTACGCGGCGCTCCACGGCAAGATGATGCCCTACCTGCTGGACAGCTTCCGGCAGGGCGAGCCGCGGGACGTGGTCGATCCGGATCTGGACGCGGCGTTCTCGACGGCCCTGGAGCGGGTCCGCTGCGCGCTGGACGACGTCCGCTCCGACGTGGCGGCGGTGCGCACGCGCAAGGAGGAGCGCGACCGCTGATCCGTCGCGGCGGCGCGGACCGGATCGGCCGGCCGTGCCTCAGCCCGCCGGCTCCAGGCGGCGCTCCGGTCCGAGGAGCAGGCGCGGACCGGACTCCCGGTCCGGCGCGGGGGCCGGCACGCGGCGCGCGCGCTTGGCCGCCAGGGTCACCGACAGGATGTGCCGCCACGCCAGGGGGGCGCCGAGCAGTTCCGTCAGGGCTGCCGCGTAGCCCTGGGTGCGCCGCCGGTCGAGGACGCGCCGGTGCTGCCAGCGCTTCGCCGTGGCGGCGCGGTGGGCCCGGAGCGCCGCGCATGCGTCCGGGGCGAGGCCCGGCCGGCCCAGCATGGCATCGTCGAAGGCCAGCAGCGCCGCGAGATCGTCGGTCCGGTGCTGGGCGCTCAGCGAGTTCGACCGCTCGACCGCCACGTAGCCGCAGGGTTCCGTTACGGAAAACACCGCCCCGGCCGCCAGCGCCTCGACGTAGAGGGCGTAATCCTCCCCGAGCCGCAGCCGCGCGTCGTAGCGGAGCCCCTGCCGCTCCAGGAAATCCCGCCGGATGATCGGTTTCAGGAAACCCAGTTCGCGCCGATACGCACCGGGGCGCGGGATGTTGCCGACCACGAAGGCCGCGAGTGTGAGCCGCTGCGGCCGCCCGGGCCCGGTCACGAGGCCGGCGGCGGAGGCCGCCTCGCGGCCGCGGACCATGACGATGTCGTCGGCGATCAGGTCCCAGGTCCGGGGTGCGGACAGGAGGCGGGCGAGCCGGCCGTCGAGGAAGTAATCGTCGGCGTCGAGGATGCAGAGCAGCGGGGCGGTCGCGGCCGCGACGGCCAGGTTGCGGGCGCCGGCGGGGCCGAGATTGCCGGCCAGCCGGATCAGCTTCAGGCGGCCCGAACCGTCATCGGCGGCCGCGGCGACCGCGCCGGTCCGGTCCGCGGACGCGTCGTCCACCACGATGACCTCCGCGACCTCCGGCTGCCGGAGCGCGGACGCGATGGCCACCGCGATGGTGTCCGCGGCGTCCCGGGCCGCGATGATGACGCAGACCTCCGGGACGGGGGACGGGGCCTGTAAGCTGCGCACCGGACGACTCCGCGACTCTCCGGCCGATCCGCGCCGCGGCCGGTCCGCCGACACGGTAGGGCGATCCCGGCCCGGGGTGCGAGATCGTCCGAAAGGAGAGGGCCGCCCCCGGGCCGGATCGTCCGAATGATCACCGGCCGGCGGCGACTGGTTGAGGACGTGCGCATGACGCTCGAGTCCGGCCCGGCCCGCCGCCTCTGCGTGGCGGCGACGCTTCTCCTGCAGGCCTGGCCCGCGCGTGCGGGCGAAACCGCCGCGCCGCCGGCCCATCAGGGCGGCAGCTCCTTCGTCGAATTGTTCAGCACCGTGAACGAGCGCCGCCGGCACGTCCCGGACGGCTGGGTCAACGGCGACCAGCGCACGAACGACGCGATCGACTTCGAGTGGCCCGGCAAGGACACCAGCAAGGTCCAGCTCAACGACTTCCGGGCTGAATCTTAACCTCTCCGCGTCAGGCTGCGCTCCCGAATGCGCCCGGAGCGACGCGATGCATTGGTCGAGCCTCGTCATCGCCGCGTATGCCGCCGGCTTCGTGGAATTCTGGCGCCTCTGCATCGAGGCACCCACCGCCGAGGACGATCCGGTCTGACATGCCCGCGTCACCGAGACGGTTCGGGCCGATCCCGGGCGGCTCACCGCTCGTTGGTCATGGGCCGCAGCAGCGCGCCGAGCAGGAAGGCCAGCTGCCCGCAGATCAGCAGCGCCGTGCCGCGCCGCAGGCAGGCGCTGGCGCTCAGGTTGTAGACGCAGACGCCGTAGCCGACCTCCGCGGCGACGATCGGGATGAAGATCAGCAGCCGCCAGACCGAGCCGAAGCGCCCGAGCATCACGCCCAGCAGGGCGTTGAGCATCATGCCCTTCATCGGCGCGCTCCGCGGGCGCGGCGCGGCGGCTGGGGCATGGCCCTAGCGGCTGCCGCGCTGGCTCAACACGGCCGGCACCGTCTTGAGGAGGATGCCGAGGTCGCGGGCGAGGCTCCACTGGCTGGCATAGGCGCAATCCAGGGCGACGCGCTCGGCGTAGCCCGTGTCGCTGCGGCCGGAGACCTGCCACAGGCCGGTCAGCCCCGGCGGGACGGAGAAGCAGGTGGCGAAATCGGCGCCGTAGCGGACGACCTCCGCCTGCACGATCGGCCGCGGCCCGACGAGGCTCATCTCCCCGCGCAGCACGTTCCAGAGCTGCGGCAGTTCGTCGAGGGAGGTCTTGCGCAGGACATGGCCCAGCGCCGTCACGCGGGGATCGTGGGTGAGCTTGTAGGAGGCCTCCCATTCGGCCCGGGCCGCGGGATTCGCGGCGAAGTGCCGTGCCAGCACCGCATCGCCGTCCGGAACCATGGACCGGAACTTCAGGCACCCGAAGGGGCGCCCGTAGCGGCCGAGGCGCTTGTGGCGGAAGATCGGCGACCGGCCGTCGCTGCCCCAGATCAGCAGGGCGATGAACAGCAGAAGGGGCAGCAGCAGGAACAGGGCCGTCAGGGCAATGGTGGCGTCGAGGACGCGCTTCGTCACCCAGCTCGCCCGGAGCCCCGCGCCGGCCTGAACCGTGGCCGGCAACGTCTTGACGAACGCTTCGTTGAGCGTCTCGACCATATCCTGTGGCGTCGACGACTCGATCGGCGTCGGGGGGCCAGCCGGGCGCAACATGTCGGCTCCTTGACTCGGGGCGAGACGGGGTCGGAACCTGCGGGACGGAGTGAGTGCCCCTCGGCCCGGCCGGCGTCGCCGCAGCCGGCTCCGGTGGCCTTCAGCCGATCCGAAGGGGCGTCGATCGCAAGCGTAACCCTCGCGACAATTCTGGGCCGGCGACAGGTTCGGCAACAAGACGGCCGCCAATCCGTCAATGGAGGTAAGTCCTTGCTGGTCGTGCTGGTCTTTGCCGCGCTGACGGGAGGAGCGATCGGCTTCGCGTTGGCCCTTCCGCAGGGCATCCTGGTCGCGCTGCTGGCGGCGCAGGCCGCGGCGGCCCTCTCCGTCGGCCTCGTCGCCGTGCTCGTGCTCGCCCGGCGCCGCTGAGCGGCAGACCGCTTTCGGGGAGCCCCACCCCCGATCGAGGTAAGGGGCCCCGATTCGACATCCGATCTATGGCGGGGTGTCCGGCCGCGCGGGCGAGCTCTGCCTCGGGGGCGCACGGCCGATCACCGGACGAGACGCGCCGTGGCCCCTTCAGAGCACCGTATCCTCGGGTTCGACGGCCTGCGCGCCCTGGCCTTCCTGATGGTCTTCGTCAGCCACAAGGCGCCGAGTCCGAGGACCGAGGCGCTCGGCACCGCCGGCGTCTGGCTGTTCTTCGTCCTGAGCGGCTTCCTGATCGTCCGCATCCTCGCTGCCGCCCGCTCGGCCGTGGAGGCGGGCGCGTCGACGCCGCTCGGCAGCCTCGGGCTGTTCTACCGGAACCGGATCGCCCGCATCGTGCCGGTCTACTACGCCTTCCTGTTCGTGCTCTACACGGTCCGGCCCGGCGATCCGTCCAGTCTCGGCACCGCCGCGTTCGAATGCGCGACGTGGTTCTACGTCACCAACGTCTACATCGCGCAGAACGGCTGGGGGACCGAGCTCGGTCACCTGTGGAGCCTCGCCGTCGAGCAGCAATTCTACCTGCTGTTCGCGCCGGCGGCGCTGCTCCTGCCGCGGCGGCACCTGGATGCGCTGTGCTGGATCCTGGTTGGGGCCAGCGTCGTGATGCACGGCGCGCTGTGGCTGGCGGGCGCCGGGCCGACGCGATTCGATGTCGATACGCTGGCCAATCTCGGGCTGATCGCGCTCGGCGGCCTTGCCGGCCTGCGCGCCAGGCCGCTGCCGGGCTGGCTCGCGCAGGATTGGGCCCTGGCCGGCGTGCTGATCCTGTTCCTGACCCTGCCGCTCGTGGTGGCGCCGACCGGCTGGTGGCTGATCCTCGGCCGCCTCAGCGGCATCCTGGCGGCGCTGCTGCTGCTGCAGGTGATCCAGGCGCGGGAGGGCCGCGCGGTCGCCCTGCTGGAGATCCCGTGGCTGCGCCGGATCGGCGTAATCAGCTACGCCGCCTACCTGTTCCACGTTCCGCTCCACGCGGAACGGGTGCTGGCGCTGGTCGGCCTCGATCGCGCCGCACCGCGATCACTCTCGATGGCGCTCGACCTGCTCCTGACGCTGCTGCTCGCGGAGATGTCGTGGCGGCTTCTGGAGCGGCCTGCCCGCCGGCTCCTGCGGGCCCCGCGGCGCCGGCGGCGCCTCCGCGCTGATCAGCCCGTAGTGCCGCCGGGCGGCACGCGGCGGACCATCGATGCGGGCCGCGAGCGGGCGGCGGCCTCGCCCTAGGCTGGACGGGCCATCTCCGCGGCTCGCGGGGCCGAGCCGGCATCCGACGCGTAGGCGTTGATGATCCCGCTCAGCAATCCGGGAAAGCGCGCCTCCACTTCGGCCCAGCGCGAATGGTTGCGCACCTCGACACCGTGCCGTTCGCTGCGGATCAATCCTGCCTCACGCAGCACCTTGAAGTGGTTGGACAGGGATGATTTCGGGATCACCCGATCGCCCAGCGCCGAGAGCGCCGAGCAGGCCTCGACGCAGCCCGCCTGCATGATCTTGGCGAAGATGGTCGCTCGGATCGGATCGGATAGCGCGTGAAGGATCGCCTCCGGTCGCAGGTCCTCGATCGGGGGATGAGAGAGGGGTCTCATGATTTTTCCATATGGGGGCTTGATCTGTGCTCCGATAGTTCCGAATTTCCGAACTATGGGACTAAGGCCGCCATCCCGGGGCCGGTCCCTTCTGAGAGTTAGCACACATGTCAAAGCTCGACGGCAAGGTTGCTGTGGTGACCGGCGCATCGAAGGGTATCGGCGCCGGAATTGCCAAGTCGCTGGCGGCGAATGGCGCGGCGGTCGTGGTCAATTACGTGTCCAGCAAGGCTGGCGCCGACGCGGTGGTCGAGGCCATCATCGCGGCCGGTGGCAAGGCCATCGCGGTCCAGGCCGACGTTTCCAAAGCCGAGCAGGCGCAGGACTTGATCGAGGCGGCGGTGAAGCAGTTCGGCCGGCTCGATGTGCTGGTCAACAATTCCGGCATCTATGAATTCGCGTCGATCGAAGAGATCACCGAGCAGCATTACCGCCGGCTTTTCGACGTCAATGTCCTGGGTGTCCTGCTGGCGACGCAGGCGGCTGCGAAGCATCTCGGCGAGGCCGGAAGCATCATCAATATCTCGTCGGCCATCACCCATGTGCACACGCCGACCGCAGCCGTCTATGCAGGGACCAAGGGAGCGCTGAATGCCATTTCGGGTGTCCTTGCGAACGAGCTGGCGCCGCGCAGGATCCGGGTCAATGTCGTCAGCCCGGGCTTCGTGGTGACCGAGGGGACGCACGCGGCCGGCGTCGTCGGCTCCGACATGGAGGCCGGCCTCGTCGCACAGACGCCCCTCGGGCGTGCCGGCCAGCCGGATGACATCGCCGGAGTCGTCGCTTTCCTCGCGTCCGACGAGGCCCGCTGGCTGACCGGCGAGGTGATTACCGCCAGCGGCGGCATTCGCTGACCCTCGGCTGCTGTCCCTGGGCGTGTTCACCCACTTGCAGCACGCGCAGGGAGGAAGGCTCGGACAGATTTCGATGGGGCGATTCCGGTCGTCTGCCGAAAATCTGTCCGTCCGGTTTCACGCCATGCAGCGGCCCGGCATCGAAGGCGTGGGAATGCGCTTCAACCCTTGATCGGCAATCGCCCGACCACCGCTCCGGTGGCGTCGCGCACGACGAGCGTCCACGCGCCGGACAGGCCAGCGGCACCCGGTTCACCTGCCATTTCGTCGATCACGCTGCGGGCTTCCGCCAGCGCCTCGGCCAGGTCTTCGGCTTCCACGCCCTGCGCGTCGCGGATCGTTTCCTTGCCGTTCTCGATATCGAAATAGAAGCGACTGGGCACTCATCTCCTCCCTGAATGCTGCCCTCGGGAGGGCCCTCGGATACTACCTACGTAGTCTACCACCATCCAACGACGCTCAGTAGGAGACATAAACCTTAATAAACACCAAAACTGCTTTCGCTCGTGGCGTTGCAATAATGCCGAGATTCCAGCCAAATAATCCATTATAGGTATCGACGATCACCCTTCCGGCCGCGTCGGCAACGGCGACGCGCGGTAACGGGCCTCGGGGGCGTTCGACATGACAGCCTGCGGCGATCCGAGCCTCGAGAACACCTCTCCCGCTGCGGAGGAGAGAAGACAGAAATTGCGTGCCCATGTCCGGTCGGTCCTGGCGAAGGGCCTCGCCGTCCGGAATGCCCGTCCCGGCAGCGACACGGCCTCCGACACGGAGTGACCGCTGCCGGCCGTCGGGGCCATCCCCCGCAATGGGAGGGGATGGCCGCCGCCCTACGCCCTTTGAGCGTCGTGCATGCCGACCGCTACCGGCCAATGTCGAGGGCGGCCGGGGAAGGCCGCGCCCGGCGGCTCAGGAAGCACGATGGCGGATCACCTCTTGTCCGATGCTCGGGGCACGTTCGTGGACGTCTCGTTCATCATGGCCGCGCACAATGCGGCGCCCTGGATCGAGACGGCCATCCGCTCCGCCCTCGCCCAGACCGGCGTCGCCGTGGAGGTCGTGGCGGTCGATGACGGCTCGCGGGACGGAACCGCGACCGTGCTGGCGCGCTTGGCGGAGGCCGATCCGCGCGTCCGCGTGATCCCCCTCGCCGGAGCCGGAACGGGCGCGCCCCGGGGGCCGTCGAGCGCCCGGAACGCAGCCCTGGACGCGGCCCGGGGCCGGTGGATCGCGATCCTCGACGCCGACGACCTGATCCTGCCCGACCGCACCCGGACCCTGCTCGACCTCGCCCTGGCGGCGGATGCCGACATCGTCGCCGACAACCCGATCCCGTTCACCGACCTGTTCGATCCGCAGAGCCCGGGCATGCTGGAGGGCGGCCGGGAGCCGTACCTGTTCGAGATCGACCTCGCCAAGTACATCGCCTGCAACCAGCTGCTCAGCCCCGTGACCAAGCTCGGCTACCTCAAGCCCGTGATGCGCGCCGAGACGCTGCGCCGGCACGGGATCCGGTACGACGAGGGCGTCCGGATCGGCGAGGATTTCCTGCTGTGCCTGGAGGCCCTCGCGGCGGGAGCGCGCTTCGTGGTCACCAGCTATGCGGGCTACGGCTATCGGCGCGGACCGACCTCCCTGTCGCACCGGCTGCGCCAGGCCGATATCGCGCGCCTGGATGCGGCCTTCGCGGCCCGGGCCGAGCACGGCCGCCTCGCGGCGGCCCGGGCGCAATCCGCCGAGATCCGCCACGGCAGCCGCGCCTACCGCGACGACCTCGCGATGACGCAGGTGATCGCCCGGGTCATCGAGGCGGCCCAGGCCGGCCGGTGGCGCGAAGGCGCGGCGCTGGCGCTCCGGCATCCCCGGATCTGGCGGCACCTGGCCGCGACGCTGCTGGCGGCGGCGGGCAAGCGCCTGCGGCCGAGGCTACACGCCCTCCCGATCGGACAGAGGTAAGACGATGCGCCTGTGCATCTGCATCTGCACCTGCGAGCGGCCCGTCGGGCTGGCGCGCCTGCTCAAGGCCCTGGACCAGCAGCGGCTCGGCAGCCTCGCCGAGACCGCCCTGCGCATCCTGATCATCGATAACGGGCGCAGCCGCGCCGCCGTGCCGGTGGTGGAGGCCTACCGGGCAACCGGGCGCTTCCCCGTCACCTACGCGCGGGAGGAGACCCGCGGCCTCGCCGCGGTCCGCAACCGAAGCCTCGCGGAGGCCGCCGCGGCCGGCGCCGACTGGGTCGCGCTGATCGACGACGACGAGTTCCCCGACCGGGACTGGCTCCACAACCTGCTCGAGACCGCCCTCGCCTCGGGGGCCCCGGCCTGCATCGGGCCGGTCGTGCCGTTCTTCGACCGGGTGCCGCCCGCCTGGGCGGCCGCCGGAGGCTTCTTCGCCAAGCGCCTGCCGGTCCGCGACGGCTTCGTGCAGGACGGCTACACCGCCAACGCGCTCCTCGACCTGCGGGTGATCCGGGCGCTGGGCCTGTCCTTCGACATGCGCTTCAACACCCTGGGCGGCGAGGACACGTTCTTCTTCCGGTCCCTGCTGCTCGCCGGGCACCGGATTGCCTGGGCCGAGACGGCCCTGGTCTACGACAGCATCCCGACGCACCGGATGCGGGTGCGCTGGCTGCTGGCCCGCTGGTACCGCAGCGGCAGCGTCGAGGCCTATCTCGGCCGGGTCCGCCCGGAGACGGTGAGCGGCCGCCTCGCCAATGCCGGCCGCGGCCTCGCGCGCCTCGGCGGCGGCCTGCTCCGGCTCGGAATCGCCGGCCTGTCCCTCAGGCCCGCGGCCCTGATCGGCGGCGGCTACACGCTGTGCCGGGGGGCCGGCCTGCTCGCATCCGTGATCGGCCTGAGCTATCGGGAATACCACCCGTCGCGCTACCGGTAGCCGCGCCTACCGGGTCGCGAACGCGATGCTGAGCGCCGCCTTGGCCACGAGGCCCGGGCTCGCCAGCGCGTCGCTATACGCGCGGTAGCGCCGGTCCAGGGCGTTCTGGACGACGACATCCGCGGTGATCCGGTCGGTGACCGCGCAGGTGGCGAAGAGGTCCACCAGCCCGTAGGCCTTGGTGGCCCGGCTCCGGGCGCCCGCCGGCAAGTCGGTGCGGGTCTCCACCAGGGTCAGGCGCGTGCCCAGGACGAGCCGGTCGGCGAGGAAGCGCAGGCCCAGCGTCGTGCCGATCCGGTCCGGCGGCACCGTGAGCAGGCTCGCGCGGCTGGCGCGGTCGCGGCCGTCGACATGGGTGGCGGCGAGCGACACGAAGCCCCGGCCCCAATCGTAGGTCCCCTCCAGCTCCACGCCCGACAGGTCGGCCCGTGCGACGTTGCGGTACTGGTAGGACCGGACCGGGATCACGCAGGGGAAGCGGCCGGGGCGGGCGGCGCAGACCGCGGCCGGGAGGCCGGGGATCGCCGGGACGTAGTAGGTCGGCCCGACGGCCTGCATGTCGATGAAGCCGTCGACCGCCGTGTCGAACAGCGCGAGCTTGGCCCGCAGCGCGTCCTCCGGCTCCAGCACCCCGTCGGCACGCAGGTTGACGCCGCCCTCCACGGTGCGGGCCACCTCCGGCCGCAGGGCCGGATCCGGCAGGATCGTGAAGGCCGGGAACGGGTGGACGCCCTGCACCAGCGTCTCGGTGATCGTCGGGGCGCGGTAGCCCTCGGCGTAGGTCCCGTAGATTTCGAGGCCGCCGAGCGGCGCGACGCCGACCGTGATCTTCGGCGAGACCCGTGCGCCACTCGACCGATAGGCCCCGCCGTCGAGCCGGTAGCTGTCGTGCCGGAGCGCGCCGACGATGCGCAGCCACGGCGCGGCGCGGATCTCGTCCTGGAGGAAAGCGCCGGCGAGTGCCCGCCGCCCCGACGGCGTGAAGGCCGCGCCGAAGCCGCCGGCCTGATCGGTGGTCCGGACGCGGTTCGCCACGCCGTCGCCGCCGAGCGTGAGCGCGTGCGCGACCGGCCCGGTCCCGAACCGGGCGGTGTTGTGGGCGTCGAAGCCCGCGGTCGCGAGATCGTAGGTCAGGCGATCGCCCGCCCGGGTGCCGAGCCGGCCGTAGAGGCCCCGGGGCGAATCCTGCAGGAAGGTCAGCGCGTCGCGCGTCGTGGTCGCGTAGCCGTCGAGGCTGAAGTCGATGAGCGGCACGTCCGGCCGGGCGAACCGGTAGCCGAAGGTCACGGTGTCGGCCTGCACGGCGTTGGCGAAGCGGGCTCCGGCGCCGGTCTCGCCGCCGTTGACGAAGTCGAATCGCTGCAGGAGCGCCGTGGCGTGGAGCGCGTGCCCGTCCGCCGGATGCAGGGTGAGCTTGGCGAGTCCGGCGTTCAGGTCGCTGCCGGTGTCGGGCACCGGGAGGCCGGCACCGTCGCGATAGGGCGCGGTGTCTCGGAAGACGAATTGCCCGAACAGGTCCGCGGCGGTGCCGATGCGGGCGCCGAGCGCCGAGCTGTTCACGAAGCGCTGGCCGTTCGTGCCGAAGCCCTGCTTCTGCACGAAGCCGGCTTTCTCGTCGGGGGCCAGGATGTCGTCGATCGACCGGGTGCGGAACGCTGCCACGCCCCCGATGGCGCCGGAACCGTAGACCGTCGCCGTCGACCCGCGGGTGATGTCGACGCCGCCGACGAGCTCTGGATCGAGGTAGAACACGCCGTTGGCGCCGTGGCCCGAGACCTGGAAATCCTGCCGGGCGCCGTCGACCAGGACGTTCACCCGGCCGAAATCCTGCAGGCCGCGGATGTTGATCGCCTGCGCCGGATCGTTCCGGTTCTCCTGGGTGGTCACGCCGGGCACGTCGCGCAGCACCTCGGACAGGCGCCCGGGCTGGAGACGGTCGAGCGCGGCCCGCGGGACCACGCTCGTGCCCGCCAGGGCGTCGACGGCCGGGACGGCGGTCTTCGTCGCGGTGACCGACAGGGTGTCGAGGCCGGTCTCGGGCTCGACGCGCGCGGCCGGGCCGGCCTCCTCCGCCCGGGCGACCGGCAGGGTCGCCAGCGCGACGCCGAGGGCGGCGAGCGCCCGATGGAAAGCATAAGCCATGATGTCATCCGCCCGCGCACAGTCGTTTCCGAGAGCTGGCTGGCGGAGGGCTGGCTTGCTGAAGCTTTTCTCACCGATCGCGACAGAGATACGCAACACGCGTTTCCAAGATTGCTGGCCCGCGTGCCGCGCAGGGCGTCGCCGCGCGGGCCGGACGCTCTCCGGAACCTGCGAAGTCCGATCAGTCCGGTGCGCGACCGGCCGCATCCCGGTGCGGCAGGAGGAAGGGCTGGCCGCCCGCGGGCACCCGCCCGACCGGCCAGCGGACGCCGAAGACCCGCGCGATCAGGTCGTCCGTCAGGACCTCGACCGGCCGGCCGCTTGCGGCCAGCCGGCCACCGTCGAGGACCAGCAGCCGGTCGGCATAGGCGGCCGCGAGGTTGAGGTCGTGGAGGATCGCCACCACGGCGACCCCGGTCGCCGCCAGCCCGGCGGCGGCGTCGAGCAGCGCGCCCTGGTGCCGGAGATCGAGGCTCGCGGTCGGCTCGTCGAGGAACAGCACCTGCCGGTCCGCGACCGTGCGACCGGCCTCCAGCTGGCAGAGCACGCGGGCGAACTGCACCCGCGCCTGCTCGCCGCCCGAGAGAGTCGGGTAGGCCCGGTCGGCGAGATGCGCCACGTCCGCCCGCGCGAGGGCCCGCGCCAGGATCGCCGCCCGGTCGCGGGCCCCGAGGCCCCGGCCGATGCCGTCGAGGCCGATCCGGGCGACCTCTTCCGCCGCGAACGGGAAGGCGAGGCGCGCCGCCTGCGGCAGCACCGCCCGCGTCGCGGCGAGCCGCCAGGGCGGGATTGTTTCCACCGGCTCCCCCGCATAGGCGACTGTGCCCCGGGTCGGGCGCAGGGCGCCGCTGAGCAGGCGGACGAGGGTCGACTTGCCGGCCCCGTTCGGGCCGACGATCACCTGCAGGGTGCCTCCCTCCACCGCCAGGGAAACGTCGCGCACGAGGTCGCGCCCCGCCACCGTGACGGTCAGGTCGCGGGCGGCGAGCAGGGCCGGATCGGACATCGTCAGACCTCGTCCGGCCGCACCCGGTCGAGGAGCAGCCACAGGAAGACCGGCGCGCCGACGAGCGCCGTGACGATGCCGATCGGCAGTTCGGCGGGCGCGGCGACGAGGCGCGCCACCACGTCGGCGAGGACGAGGAAGGCGCCGCCGAGAAGCGCCGAGGCCGGCAGCAGCAACCGGTGCCCCGGGCCGATCAGCAGCCGCAGGGCGTGCGGCACCACGAGGCCGACGAAGCCGATGACCCCGGCCGCCGCCACGCTGGCGCCGACCGCCACCGCCACCAGCACGATGCAGGCGCGCTTCAGCCGCTCCACCGGGACGCCGAGATGGAACGCCTCGGCCTCTCCCAGGACCAGGGCGTTCAGGCCGCGTCCGAGGAACGGGATCGCGGCCAGCACGGGCAGGATCAGCGGCGCCGAGGCCCCGACCTTGGCCCAGGTGGCGCCTCCGAGGCTGCCGAGGGACCAGAAGGCGAGGTCGCGCAATTGCCGGTCGTCGCTGACGAAGGTCAGGAGGCCGGTGAGCGCGCCGCTCAGCGCCCCGAGGGCGATCCCGGCGAGCAGCAGCGTCGCCACCGCGGTGCGCCCGGACCGGGTGGCGAGGGCGTAGAGGATGAGGGTCGCGCACAGGCCGCCGAGGAAGGCGCCGGCCGGCAGCACGGCGTAGGGCAGCGGCCCGGGAAGCCCCAGCCGGGCGAGGATCCGGTCGCCGAGCACGATGATGAGCGCGGCGGCGAGCCCCGCCCCCGACGACACCCCGACCAGCGCCGGATCAGCCAGGGGGTTGCGGAACAGTCCCTGCATCAGCGCCCCCGAGACCGCCAGCCCGGCCCCGACCAGCAGCCCCAGCAGGGTGCGGGGCAGGCGGATCGACAGGATCACGAGCGCGTCCCGGGCGCGGGCCGGATCGCTCCCCTCCCCGGCCAGGACCGCGACGACCCGCTCCAGCGGGATGCGGATCGCCCCGAGGCTCACGGAGAGCAGGGCGGCGGCAAGCACCAGGGCCGCCAGGATCCCCAGCACCCAGGGCGCCGCGGACCGGCGGCTCACGCGCCCCGCCCTCCGCCGCGCGGCTCAGTCACGCGGCAGGTCCGGATAGAGTGCCCGCATCAGGTCGGTGGCGGCCTCGGGCGTGCGCGGCCCGAAGCCCAGGAGGTAGAGGCCGTCCATGGCCACCAGCCGGCCCTGCGCCGCCGCCGGCGTCTGGGCGAGGGCCGTGCCGGGGGCGAAGATGCTCTCGCGCTTCGGCGGCTCGGGGCCGTTCTGCATCATCACCACCGCGTCGGGGGCCGCGGCGACGATCGCCTCGTCGGTCATCGGCTTGAAGCCCTCCAGGCCCGCGGCCGCGTTGGCGATGCCCGCCAGGGTCAGGATGCCGTCCGCCGAGGAGCCGGCACCGCCGACGACGGTCCGGCCGCCCTGGATCGAGAGGACGACGAGGGCCCGGGCCGCCCGGGCGATCCGCGCGCGCCGCGCCGCGAGGTCGGTGAAACGGGCGCGGACCTCGGCCTCCAGGGCCTCGGCCTCGCGCTCCAGGCCCGCCAAGCGCCCGACCGTGGCGATCTTGTCCAGCACGCCCTCGGGGCTCGGCGGCTCCGCCACGGTCTCGACGCGCAGCCCGGCCTCGCGCAGTTGCGCCAGGACCGCGGGCGGCCCCGCCCCTTCGGCGGCGATGATCAGGTCGGGCTGCTGCGCCAGAAGGCCCTCGGCCGAGAGCGCCCGCAGGTAGCCGACATTCGCCTTCTCGCGCAGCGCCTCGGGCGGGTAGAGGCTGGTCGTGTCGACCGCCACGATCCGGCCGCCGGCGCCGAGGCGGTAGAGGATCTCGGTGACGGCACCGCCCAGGGCGGCGATGCGGGTGGCCACCTGCGCGGCGGCAACGCGCGGGGCGAGCGCCCCGGCCGCGGCGGCGGCCAGGAGGGCGCGGCGAGACAGAAGGCCGGGAGCGCTCATTTGGTCAGGATCAGCTTGTCGCTCGCGGTCACCCGCAGGCGGTAGGCGCAGTCACCGTGGCGGATGACGATCTCGCGGCGCCCCTGCAGGAGGCGCGCGGAGCCGATCTCGGCCGCCGGCTCCGGACGCGGAACGGGCTGCGTCGCGCCGGGCCCCGCGCCTTTGCCATCCGGAAAGCCGCGCTGTCCCTCTCCTTCGGCACACAACATGGACCGGTCGCTCCAGATCTGTTCTTTGTAAATTGTCAAATGAGAGAATGGTATCGGTAGAATCGTAGCGTAACGGCAATTGATCGCGGAGGCCACCCCGCCGCAGGGGCGCAGTTTTACTTGAGAAATCAGCGGCCAACGGTGGGCGATGCCGCTGTTCGGGTCCGGACATCGTCGCACGCGCGTCTGTGACCGGTTCCAAGCGGCGGACATTGGTACAGGCGGTGTCCGCGGCGCAGGCGGGTCGTCCAATGAAAGGGGCTTCGGAGCGCCTGTTCGAGCCCGGCGCGGCACGACAGAGGTACGCCTCTCATCCTGAGAATCCGCACAGCAGCCTCGACGGAGGGCTCCGCGGACCGCGCGGCCGGACGGACGGCTCCTTCGCGGCGCCCGCTGCGCAACCGCGACGGCTGTCCCGGGCCCAGGAGTGGCGCAGGCCGGATTGCCTGCCCGACGTCGATGTTGGATCGCTCGATGCGCCGCCGGCATCGTCGGCCCCGGCGCGGCGCCGGGATGACCGGGCGCCTCAGGCGGCGGTCGCCGCTCCGTCCGGAGGAAGCCGGAATGCCACCAGGGTCATGTCGTCCCGCCGGGCCTCGGCACCGCGATAGGCGTCGAGATCGGCCTCGAGGGCGGCGGCCTGGGCGGCAAGGGGCAGGTCGGCGTGGCGCAGGAGGCTGTCGGCCACGCCGCGCTGGCCGAGGAGCCGCAGCGCCCGGTCCGGCGCCGCGCGGCCCATCTGGTCGGTGATGCCGTCCGTCATCAGGTAGAAGGTGGCACCCGCCACCGGCACGATGACGTCCGCGCCGACCTCCTCCGGCAGCGCCTCCCGGCCGGTGCGCGGGTAGCCGAGCCCCCGGCGGCCGCCGCGGATTCGCTCGGCCACCCCGTCCCGGATCACGGTCAGGGACAGGCCGGCGCCGGCGAAGCGCAGGGTGCGGGCCTTCCGGTCCCAGACGCAGAGACCGCAATCGAGCCCGTCATCCGATTCGGCGCCGCGGCCGTCCTGGCGGAGCTGCGTGCGGACCATCGCGTCGAGCCCGGCCAGGATGGCGGTCGGCGAGCGCAGGCCGCGTTCGTGCAGCAGGCGGTCGAGGGCAGTGGCGACGATCAGGGTCAGGAACGCACCGGGCACGCCGTGCCCGGTGCAATCGGCCACGGCGATGATGCACAGGCCGTCGATCTCCTCCAGCCAGAAATAGTCGCCGCCGACCACGTGGAGCGGCTCCCACAGCACCGCCACCTCGACCCCGGCCCCCGCCAGGGCGTTCCGGTCCGGCAGCACCGAATCCTGGATGCGCCGCGCGTAGCCGATGCTCTCGACGACCTGGCGGTTGGCGCGTTCCAGCTTGTCGTGGGCGCGTTCCAGATCGGCGAGGAGTTGCTTGGCGGCATCGCCGCTCCGCAGGCCCTCGACCATGCGGTTGAAGGCCTGGCTGATGACGTCGATCTCGTTGCTGGGCCGGTAGGCGCCACCGAGTTCCACGCTCGTCCAGCGCTTGTGCTCGATCTCCCGCATGGCGAGCAGCAGCCGCATCAACGGCGCCATGACGTGGCGGCGCACGGTGGCGTGCAGGGTGATCACGAAGGCGATCATCAACCCGATGCTGGCGCCCAGCGCGAGCATCACCTGCCACGCCGCGTTGTCGCGCAGGTCCTGGGTCGAGACGGTGACCGTCAGGCTGCCCGCGGGACCGGCGAGGCCGGGCACGGAGAGGTCGGCGCTGGCCGAGAGGGTGGACCATCCCCGTCCGGTGGGCGCCGCGCCGGCCGTCCCGACGACGTGGCCCGCCGCGTCGCGCAGGACGGCGTGACGGAAGGCCGGCTCGGCCGCGAGCGCCCTGAGCGGGCCGGCATAGGCTTCCGCGCTGTGCGCCCAGTCCGGTCGCGCGATCGCGGCGGCGGTGAGCCGGGCGAGGAGATGCGCCCGGTCGTCATACAGGCGGAGCTGGTCGGTGTAGTTCACCCAGGCGATCCCGAGCTGGGTCAGCAGCAGGAGGGCGCCGATCACCGGGTAGATGCGCAGGAACAGGGTGTGGGACAGGCTGTCGAGGTCGCGGCCCCGGGCCGCCCCGCGCAGGGCGCCGGGCTTCATCAGTTCGTCCGCCGGCGCGCCCGCGGCCAGCACGTCGGCGAAGCCGCGCTTCGACAGGGGATCGCCCCGGCGGATCGGGCCGGCCCCGCGCAGGCCGCCCGCGCGCCCGGAGCCGCCGGCGGCCGGGACGGGATCGATGTCGGCGAAGCCGAGCCGCGCCAGGGCATCCCCGGTGCGGAGGGGCCGGGCGCCCCTGAGGCCCCCGGCGGGGCGGGGCGCATCCATGGCCGTGTCAGGTCCGCTCACGAGACGTCACTCCGTGTCACAGCGCTGCCGGCCGCCGGCTTCGCGGCGACCGAGGCCTCCGAAAACCGGTCTGACCGCGCAGGCCGGGCGCGCGGCGCCTCAGGTCAGGGATGAGCCCGGCAGGGGCAGATCCGGCCAGCCGCCGGCCTCGGCCGCGCAGCGGACGCAGTCGCGGCCCGCATGCTTGGCGGCATAGAGCGCCGCATCGGCCCGCCGCAGTGTCGCGGACATCGATTCGCTCTGGCCGAACGCCGCGAGGCCGATGCTCACCGAGATCGGGAGCAGCCCGTGCTCCAGGCGCACCGGGCGCTGCGCCACGGCGCGGCGGAGCTGCTCGGCGATGGCCTGCGCCTCCGGAAGCACGGCCCCGGGGACGAGGATCGCGAATTCCTCCCCGCCCATGCGGCCGATCACGTCGACCGCGCGCAGGCTGTCGCGGCAGGTCTCGACGAAGGCCTTGAGGACCATGTCGCCCGCGCTGTGCCCGTAGCGGTCGTTGATCAGCTTGAAGCGGTCGAGGTCGAGCATCAGCACGCTGGACGGCGTGTCGCCGGACTGGGTCCGGGCCCACACCTCCTCGCAGATCTGCAGGAAGCGACGGCGCGAGAGGGCATCGGTGAGGTGGTCGGTGTCGGCGAGGCGGCGGAGTTCGGCCTCGAGGCGCGTCCGGTGCTCGATCTCCGCCGTGAGGGCGTCGTTGAGGTGGCGCAGGGCCCGCTGCTGCTCGGCCATCCGCTGGTTGGCGCGGTGCAGGTCGAGCTGCATCCGGTCGCTCAGCCGCACCAGCCGGCGCTGCTCGTGGTAGCTGCGCCGATAGGCGCCGGCGAGTTCGCGCACCCCGTCGCCGACCTCGGCGAGCCGGGCCAGCATCACCTCGGACCGGCCGAGGACGGCCTCCTCGGTGTCGAACAGGCTGAAGGCGTCCACCGGCTCGGACAGGAGGTCGTGGGCGGGGGCCCGATGCGCGCTCACGCGGTGACGCCCGCGATCATCTCGAACCGGGCATGCGTGAAATCGGCCGCGAAATCCTCGCCGGCCTCCTGGATCACGTCGTCGTCCGCGCTGAACATCCAGCGGATCGTCACCGGACGTCCCTCCGCGGCGGCGTCCTCCAGGGGCATGAACAGATTCATCAGCGCCTTGGCGCTCGAGGAATTGAAGTAGACGAGGTCGACATCGAAGGTGATCGGGCTCGCCTGGGTCTCCGCGAGATGACCGCGCAGGGCGTGCAGCAGCGGGCCGAAGAAGGCGGCGGCATCCTCCGGGTAGGATTCGCCGCGCAGGACGAGGCGCCCCGACGCGAAGTCGAAATCGACCTCGGGTGATCGCTCGGTCCGGGTCAGCGTGATGCGTTCCATGTCCGTGCCGTCCTCAGATGAAGGCTTTGAGGCAGAACAGGCTGCGCTCCGCGCCCAGATCCTGGAAGTCGTACTCGACAGGGGCGCTCGACCGGCGGGCGATCTCGATCAATCCGATGCTTCCACCCAGGCTGCCCTCGTCAGGCGGCTGGCGCAGCTTCTCGCGGTAGACCTTCTTGAGTTCGTCGCTCGACAGGCCGGAGATCTCGTCGAGCCGCTCGCGCAGCCGCGGGACCTCGGTCTTGCCGACCTCGTTGCCGCAGACCACGAAGAACCGCCCCTCCTCGGTTCCGACCGCGATCATGCCGGCGCTGACCCGGGCCGGGCCCGGCGGCTCCGCGGGCGCGACCTTGTCGGCGGAGTAGCGGATCACGTTCTGGGCCTGCTCGACGAAGATCGAGAACACGCGCTTGGCGATCGCGGCATCGGTCTCCTCGTGCCGCATGCGCAACTTCAGCACTTCGCCGAGCGAGAACAGGATGTTCTCGGACAGATCCCCGCCGAACGACAGGATCACGCCGCTGCGCTTCGACGCCTCGTGGAAGGATCGGAAATCGCTTGCGCGCAAGGAAGCCTCTCGACCGCTTCATCGCGGCAACACACCGCGTGTGTAAGCCCATATTTATGCGGGAATAATCAAAGCTTTCTTACTGGCTCTGGTCGCTTTCTGAGCAACATTGCTCGTATATCGGGCATTCTCGCAAGCTATACGCTGGCTCCACCGCGGGAGCGGGAGGCTTCCACCCCGTCGGGGTCAGGCGGCCGCGCCCTGAACCGTGCCCGCGTCCCAGTCGCTCCCCCAATCCTGGACGACGTGGCCGGGCGCGACCTCGCGGTAGAGCCGCTCCGGCGCCAGGTAGTCGGGGGTACGGATCGGGCTGCGGATTTCGTCGTCCGGCAGGGCGTGCCGCTCGCCGCGCCGGGCGGGATCCGGAACGGGCACCGCGGCGAGCAGCTTCTTCGTGTAGGGATGCTGCGGGTCGCCGAAGATGGCGGCCCGGGGCCCGATCTCCACGATTTCCCCGAGATACATCACGGCGACCCGGTGGCTCACCCGCTCCACGACCGCCATGTCGTGCGAGATGAACAGGTAGGCGAGGCCGAGCTCCGCCTGGAGGTCGAGCATCAGATTCACGACCTGCGCCTTCACCGAGACGTCGAGCGCCGAGACCGCCTCGTCGGCCACGATCAGCCGGGGGTTCAGGGCGAGCGCCCGGGCGATGCAGATGCGCTGGCGCTGGCCGCCCGAGAATTCGTGCGGGAAGCGCCCGGCCGTCTCTGGGCCGAGGCCGACCCGGGTCAGCAGGTCCTCGGCCCGCCGCCTTGCCTCGCGGGGCGTGGCGAGGCGGTTGATCAGCAGCGGCTCCGCCACAGCCGCGCCGACGCTCATGCGCGGGTCGAGGCTGGCGAACGGATCCTGGAAGATCATCTGCATCTTCTGCCGGCGGGCGCGCAGGGTACCGGCGTCGAGGCTGGTGATGTCCTCACCGTCGAGCAGGACCGAGCCTGAGAGCGGTGCGACGAGGCGCAGGATCGAGCGGCCGGTGGTGGACTTGCCGCAGCCGGATTCGCCCACCAGCGCCAGGGTCTCCCCGGCCGCGAGGCTGAAGGAGACCCGCTCCACCGCGTGGACCCGGCCGGTGACCCGGCCGAACAATCCGGAGCGGATGTCGAACCGGGTGGTCAGGTCGCGGACCTCCAGAACCGGGCGCTCGGCGGCTTTCACGGTGTCGGGCGTCTCGGGCGTCGGCGCCGCCAGGCCAGTGGTCCGGTCGACCACCGGGAAGCGCATCGGGCGGGCGCGGCCCGCCATGGTCCCGAGGCGCGGGACCGCGGCGAGGAGCGCCCGCGTATAGGGCTCGGCGGGGGCGTCGAAGATCCGCGCGGTCGGGCCGGCCTCCACGGCGCGGCCCCGGTACATCACCACGGTGCGGTCGGCGATCTCGGCGACGACGCCCATGTCGTGGGTGATGAACAGGACCGACATGCCCTCCTCGTCCTGGAGGCTCTTGATGAGGTCGAGAATCTGGGCCTGGATGGTGACGTCCAGCGCCGTGGTCGGCTCATCGGCGATCAGGAGCTTCGGCCGGCAGGCGAGCGCCATGGCGATCATCACCCGCTGGCGCATGCCGCCCGAGAAGCGGTGCGGGTATTCGTGCAGGCGCGACCGGGCGGCCGGGATCCGGACCTTGTCGAGGAGCCGGAGCGCCTCAGCCTCGGCGGCGGACCGCGACAGGCCCCGGTGCCGGATCAGCGCCTCGGCGATCTGGAAGCCGATGGTCAGGACCGGGTTCAGGGAGGTCATCGGCTCCTGGAAGATCATGGCGATGGCATCGCCGCGCACCCGCCGCATCTCGGCCTCGGGGGCGGCGAGCAATTCGCGGCCTTCGAAGCGCACGCGGCCGCCGATGCGGCTCGCGTCCCGCGGCAGGAGGCGCAGGATCGACAGGGCGCTGACGCTCTTGCCGGAGCCGGATTCGCCGACGAGGGCCACGGTCTCGCGCGGGCCCACGTCGAAGGAGACGCCGTGCACGACCTCGCGCCAGCGCCCGTCCGAGCGGAAGGAGACGGTGAGGTCTGAGACCGAGAGGATTGGGTCCACCGGATCTGCCATCGCTAGAGAACCCGCCGCGGGTCGAGGGCGTCGCGCAGGCCGTCGCCGATGAAGTTGATCGACAGCACCGTCAGGAAGATCGCTCCCCCCGGGAACAGCGCCCAGTGGGGCGCGACGTCGAGGTGGTCCTTGGCGTCGAACAGGAGCCGGCCCCAGGTCGGGATGTCGGGCGGGAAGCCGAGTCCCAGGAAGGACAAGGTCGATTCCGCGATGATCGCCGCCGAGACCTCGATGGAGGCCGCCACGATCACCGGCCCGAGCGCGTTCGGCAGGATGTGGCGGCGCACGAGGTGCCCGGTCGTGGCGCCCTGCGAGCGGGCCGCCTCGACGAATTCCTTCTCGCGGAGCGTCAGGAACTGCGCCCGGACCAGCCGGGCGACCGGCATCCAGCGCAGGCCCCCGATCACCGCGACGATCATCAGGAACACCCCGCCCTGCGTGCCGAACACGGCCTTCAGGCTGTCGCGGAACAGGTAGATCACGAGGAGCAGCAGCGGCAGCTGCGGCAGCGACAGGAACAGGTCGGTCAGCCACATCAGCACAGGGTCGAGGAGGCGGCGCGACATGCCGGCGAGCGCGCCCACCAGAACCCCGATCAGGCTCGCCACCGCCATGGCGGCGAAGCCCACGGCGAGCGAGATCCGCCCGCCGTAGATCATCCGGGCGAGCAGATCCTGGCCGAGATCGTCGGTGCCGAACGGATGGTCCCAGGACGGGCCCTGGAGCTGGGCCGCGAAGTCGATGTCGTCGATGGCGACCGGCCAGAGCAGGCCGCCGAAGACGACGCCGGCGACGAGCAGCGCCAGCACGCCGACGCTGGCAGCCGCCAGCCGGTGCCGCCGGAAGCGCCGCCAGGTCTCCCGCCCCGGCGAGGCCGGCGCGCGGGCGAGGGCAGGCGCCTCATCGGAGGGCGATGCGAGGGTCGAGCCAGCCATAGAGCAGGTCCGCGACGAGGTTGAACAGGATGACGAGGCCGGCGAACACGAAGGTCACGGCCATCACCACCGGCGTGTCGTTGGCCAGCATGGCGTCGATCAGCAGCGAGCCGATGCCGGGAATCCGGAAGATCTGCTCGGTGACGATGGCGCCGCCGAACACCGCCGGGATCTGCAGCGCCACCAGGGTCACCACCGGGATCAGGGCATTGCGGGCGATGTGCCGGCGGGTGACCGTGCCCTCGCTCAGCCCCTTGGCGCGGGCCGTGGTGACGTAGTCGAGCCGGGCCACGTCCAGTGCGGAGGCGCGGACGAAGCGGGTGTAGGAGGCGGCCTGGAAGAAGCCGAGCACCGCCACCGGCATGATCGCCTGCCGGATATTGGCCCACATCCAGGCGAGCCCGGTCCCGGGCAGGTCGGCCTGGTAGACGAAGGGCAGCCAGCCCAGCTTGATCGAGAACAGCAGGATGAACAGCAGGCCGGTGAAGAAGGTCGGGAGCGAGAATCCCACGAAGGCCAGGGTGTTGGCGACCTGATCGGCCAGCGAGTAGGGCCGGCGCGCGGCGTAGAGACCGACCGGAATCGCGATCAGCAGCGCCAGCACCTGGGAGGAGCCGACGACGAACAGCGTCGTCGGCAGCCGCTGCAGGATCAGGGCATCGACGTTCACCCGGCTGGCGAAGGAGAAGCCCCAATCGCCGTGCAGCATGGCGGTGAGCCAGCTGAGATAGCGGGTGAAGATCGGGTCATCGAGGCCGAACTTCGCCCGCAGGGCCGCCCGGACCTCGGGCGGCACGTTCGGATTGCTGGCGAGTTCGCCGAACGGGTCGCCCGGCGCCAGCGCCAGGACGGTGAACAGGATCAGGCTGATGCCGAGCAGGCTCGGGATCGCGATGAGCAGTCGTCGCAGGATGTAGGCGCCCATGGCGCTCCGCCTCCCGCTCAGGCCTCCTTGTACCAGTCGGGCAGGAACGACAGGTCGTTGTCCCAGCCGCTGCGCGGCGCCGTGAGCGCGGCGCCCACCGCCGAGACCTCGGCCCGGTGGATGAGCGGCACCACGTTCTCGGAGACCGCGAGGTCGTTGCATTTGATCAGGAGCGCCGCCCGCTTGACCGGGTCGAGCTCGCTCTGGGCGGCGTTGTAGGCCGCGTCATACGCGGCGTTGCGCCAGCGCACGACGTTGCGGCCCTGCCATTTGTTGGCCTTCTGGGCCACCTCCCAGGAGGCGTACATCAGCAGCCAGATCGCCGGATCGGCCTGCGTCATGCTGTAGGCGTACATCTCCATGTCGGCGTAGAAATGCGTGCAGGTGTCGGGATTCGCCGGGTCGGATGAGAAGAACACCGAGCCGGTCACCGATTTCAGCTCGATCTCGATCCCGGCCTTGGCGGCGGCCTGCTTGATGATCGCCTGGGTCTTCTGGCGCGGGGCGTTGATCGAGGTCTGGAACAGCAGCTTGAGCTTCTTGCCGTCCTTGGCGCGGATGCCATCCGGACCCTTCTTCCAGCCGGCCTCGTCGAGGAGCGCGTTGGCGCGTGCCGGATCGAAGGCGAAGCTCGTATTCCTGGAGACGAAGCGCTCCGGGCCGTTGACCGTGTTGGCGGTGGCCTTGCCGGTGCGGCCGTAGATGTAGGTCTGGATCGACTTGCGGTCGACGAGCAGGTTGATCGCTTGGGCGACCTTCGGGTCGGAGAAGGCGGGGTGCTTGGTGGTGATCGAGGCGCGCTCGCCGTCGACCTCGACGTTCGGGTCGGTGGCGTTGAGGAGCAGGAACTCGAGCTTGCCGCCGTAGACCACGTCGACCCGGCCCTTGCCGCCGGTCTCCAGGCGCTTCAGGACCTCGTCCTCGATCAGCATGTTCCAGGCATAGTCGTACTCGCCGGTCTGGAGCACGGCGCGGGCGGCCGAGACCGCGTCGCCGCCGCCCTTCATCTCGACGGTGTCGAAGTACGGGCGGTTCGGCAGGTGG